>NZ_RJPI01000011.1:0-75999 GCF_003943385.1 Streptococcus oralis | reverse complement strand
AAATAAAAGTGAAGTAAAAAAATTAGAGTCTAAATTGATTCAATATAATTGTGCTCTTTCAAATGCTGAAAATGCTATAAAAGAAACTATTGTAGAATCGGAAAAACCGAGATGGAAGAGTATTTATAATAAATTAAACAATAAAAATCATTACTTCAATGATAGTTTAGTAAATAGAATTTCTAGTTCTGTTTCTTCAAAATCAGTGGAAGAATTAGGAGATGATCTGAGGAATCTGATAAAAGAGATAGAATCTGCTAGGAATGAAAAAGAGATTAGCAGATACTCTATGGTAGAAATTCCCGTTAATGAAATAAAAGAAAAATTAGAAATCATTTCTGAACCGGTTAATATGATAGAGCTAACAGAGAGAGAAAATCAGATTATTGAAATATTAGGAAATAATGTTGATAGTAGTATTGAAAAAACAGAAAATTTATTAAAGGGAAATTCAAATAATTGTCCAACATGTTTTCAAGAAATCAACGAGGATTATAAACGAGATACTCTAGTTCAATTAAAATCAGTTTTGAAGAAACAATTACTAAATGATGAGATATCTAAACATATTGAGTGTATAGATCAGATTGTTAAAAGATTTGAGCTTATAATTGAAGAATTAGATTCAGTAGATTTAGATAAAAGAATAGAAGAATCTGTAAGAATAAGTTTGAATAAATCAATAAAAGATTTGAAATCAAGGCTTAATCTAATGATTAATGAACTAAAGACCAAGAAGAGTAATGTATATATGGTATGTGACTTTAATAGTGAACCACTTTTCGAAGCTAAAAATGCTTATGATGTGTCATTATCTGTATACAATGAAGCTTGTGATATGTATAATTTAAGATTTAATAAACTTGAAGATAACATTAAAGAAGCAAATAAACTTAATGATAAATTAGCTTATAAAGAAACAAAAATTTTTTGTAAAGAAGTAGTTAAGAATAGGGAGAAAGTAAATAGAACTAAGGAATCAATAAAAGAGTTAAATGAGAAAATTGTAAAGGATGAGCAGTCGGTAAAAAATACTACTTTGGCCCTTAATAATATTAATAAACAATTAGGTAGAGTATTTTATGAATCTGAACGATTAAAATTAGAACAGGAAGATGGATTTTATTATGTTTTATCTAGGGGAAAAAGAACAAATTTAAGTAGCTTATCTACCGGAGAAAGAAATGCTATTGGTTTGTGTTACTTTTTTTCTATAGTCAATCAAAATCAAAATGTTGAGAATCAATATAATTTACCACTTTTATTAGTTCTTGATGATCCGTTATCTAGTTTTGATCATGAGATTAAATTAGGAATATATAGTCTACTTCGAGGAGAAATTGAGAAAATTGGTCTTGGAAATGAGAATAGTAAGATATTGATACTAACTCATGATAGTGATGTCTATTATAATTGTTATAAAATATTTGAAGATGTCTTAGATACTGATGGGAAGAGAGTTTTTAAAGATAATCAGATTAAATTAAAACAATTGAATGCTATGACTGGTATAGAGACAGCTGAGAAAGAGGAAAACTTCTATTCTACGCAACTTACAAAAATATATGAATTTGCTTGTATTGAGGATGAGGAATGTGATTTTGCAAAAGATTTTTCTCCGTATATTGGTAACGTTATGAGACGAGTATTGGAAGCTTTTTCCACATTTAATTATCAAAAAGGGATCTCAGAGTTAAGTTCGAATGAAGTATTATTAAGTGAATCAATTGATGATAAAGAGGAGAGAGAACTTCTAAAATCTCATATGTATAGATTGCTTTTGAATGGGGAAAGCCACTATTCAGATAAAATTTATGGAATAACTGAGAGAGACAGAGAATTCTTGCTGACCATTAAACAAAAGATTCAAACAGCTAGATTTGTATTGGTTCTTTTATATAGTCTTAATTCGATACATCTTAAATACCAAATCAATAATTTAGATCAAACAATATTAGAAAGATGGAAATCGGATCTTATAGGCAGTAAAAAATAAAGATACTATTTCTGCTCATCATAAAATTGAAAAAGTTTCTCCTTTTAAAACAATTTGAATGAAATTTTTTCAAATTATTTAAGTAAGGGAAGTACGTTTAAAGTTGTTATAATAAGCTTCTGAGACATGCTGAAATACATTTTTGTCAAACCAGGTCTTAAGAAAGCTCGTAAAGCATCACAATTCTCAAAACGTTAATCAATACGATTATATCAACGTTTACAGACATTCAAGAATTTACTCTTGGATGTCTTTTTTGTTCAGAATAGATAAGTGGTGCTGTTTAAACTTGGTTTTCCCAGTGGACAATCGTCCACTTTTTTTATATAATAAAACTAAACCTAATTGGTTGAGTTTTGGAGATGTAAGCTCAACCGTCGATTTGTTTTTCTAAGAGAGATATTCTCGATAAAACATCACACTAGGGGGTGAATCATGTACCAACCAGAAAAACTCAAGGCTCGGAGAAAAGAGTTAAAATTGACACAGAAGGAAATTGCAGAGGAATTAGGGATTAGTTTTCAGGCTTACTCGGCTTGGGAACGTGGAATTAAGGAACCATCCAAGGAGAAGGTTGCCCAGCTAGAGAATATTTTAAAGGTAGCAAGAGGGTATTTTACTCAGATTGAGATTGTCCGTCTCTACAATAGCCTCTCCAAGCAAGGGAAGGACAAGGTTGTGCTTTATGCTCGCAACCTAGCTCAAGAGGAACAAACTCAGAAGGTGACGATCATGCCAGAGCGCCTCTATGAGTACCGTGTCTACGAACGCATGTCAGCAGGGATTGGGACTTCGGTCTACGATGACCAGAATTTTGATACGGTCTACTTTAACGAGGAGTTGGCCCATGATTTTGCGTCCTGGGTGGCTGGGGACTCTATGGAGCCTAAATATCAAAATGGTTCGGTGGCTCTGATTCGAGAGACGGGATTTGACTATGACGGAGCAGTTTATGCAGTGGTCTGCAACAACCAGACCTATATCAAACGGGTTTATCGGGAGGAAGATGGCTTGCGTCTGGTATCGATCAATCCTAAATACAAGGACATTTTCATCTCCTATGAAGAAGATCCTCGGATTGTGGGGATTATCGTTGGGAATTTTGTGCCGATGGAGGGTTAGCCTATGGGCTACTTTGATTATTCCAGAGAGCCCAAAAGTGATATTGCCTTTGTCGATATGAAATCTTTTTATGCCAGTGTCGAGTGTGTGAAAAGGGGATTGCATCCGCTGAAGACCTCGCTTTGTGTCATGAGTCGCGCGGATAATTCTACTGGTCTTATCCTAGCTTCCTCTCCCATGTTTAAGAAGATTTTTGGTAAGTCCAATGTTGGCCGGGCCTATGATCTGCCTTTTGATATCAAAACGCGCAAATTTTCCTATTACAATGCTCGAAAGCAAGGCTTGCCTACTGACTTAGACTATGTTCGCTACATCGAAGATTGGGCTCAAGTGACCCTGATCGTGCCACCTAGGATGGATGAATACATAGCAGTCAATATGGAAATCCAGCGAATCTTTCAAAATTATGGTAGTCCAGATGATATTTATCCCTACTCTATCGATGAGGGCTTTATTGATCTGACTAGTTCGCTCAACTATTTTATCCCAGACAAGAGTCTATCTCGCAAAGACAAGCTGGATCTGCTTTCTGCTCGCATCCAGAGGGATATTTGGAGGCAGACAGGGATCTACTCTACAGTGGGTATGTCCAATGCCAATCCCTTACTGGCTAAATTGGCTCTGGATAATGAGGCCAAGCACACCCCGACCATGAGGGCAAACTGGTCTTATCAGGATGTGGAAGAGAAAGTCTGGGCCATTCCTAAGATGACAGACTTTTGGGGGATTGGCAGGCGGATGGAGAAACGCTTGCATGATCTGGGGATTTTTTCCATCAAGGAATTGGCAACCAGTAATCCAGACCAGCTACAGAAGGCTCTGGGTCAGGCTGGCCTGCGTTTGTGGTTTCATGCTAATGGGATTGATGAGAGCAATGTTCACAGGCCTTATAAAGCCAAGTCTCAGGGATTAGGCAATTCTCAAATCTTGCCGAGAGACTACGTGAAGCTACGGGATATCGAAATTATTCTTCGAGAAATGGCGGAGCAGGTGGCTATTAGGCTGAGAAGGGCGGGCAAGAAAACAACCCTTGTCTCTATCTATGTTGGTTTCTCTAAGCAGGAGGTCAGGTCGTCTATTCACACACAAATGAAGGTCGAACCGACCAATAATACAGCTATCTTAACGGATTATGTTTTGAAGCTATTTCATAATAAATACACTTCTGGAGCGGTCAGAAGTGTCGGAGTCAACTATTCAGGATTTGTGGACGAGTCTTTTGGTTTGATCTCCCTCTTTGATGATGTTGACAAGTTAGAAAAAGAAGAAAGGCTCCAGACAGCCATTGACTCCATTCGGGAACAATTTGGTTTTACCTTCCTCTTAAAGGCCAACGCACTGGAAGAAGCCTCTAGGAGTCTTGCTAGAAGCAAGCTGATTGGGGGGCATTCTGCTGGAGGATTAGATGGACTAAAATGATTGATCGTTCTTATTTACCCTTTCCATCTGCGCGTGACTATCAAGATCCAGGGATGCAGAAGTGGATGGGCTTTTTCCTCTCAGAGCATACTAGTTCACTCGGTGAAGAAAAAAATCGTGTTGATTTTTCGACGAATTTGAATTCAGTTGAGAAGCTACTCTTGCTTTCTCAGCTTTATGTTGGTCAATTGAAGGGATGTTTTGTTGTCAAGGAAAGAAAGCAAAAAACGACAATCATCGGTGAGGTGAGCGAATTAGCACCTCAAACTCTATCTATTAGAACAAACGAGGGATATAGGCTGATAGAACTTACAGACATTCTCGAAATTCGACTGTGGGAGGAGGGAGTGTATGACTAGAAAAGAGTTGTATGAAAACAAACTGCAGATGGATTATTTTTCAGATAATTATATCCGTTTTGAAGAGGATTTCCAAAAATACTCTGCCATGAATGTTCCCTTGACTTTTTTGATCGATGATATCCTACGAACCATGGCCATCAATCAGAAGAACTACTTCGTCTTAAACAAGGAAAATGCCAAGGATGGGCGGGAGCGTCGCTTTTATTTTAGGGTGGAGATGGAAAAAGATTGTGAACGGACGAGAACCTATGCCTACGCTGGACTCAAAAATAGTAGTCAGTAGACTAGGTGTGGTAGAATGAAGTCTGACCTAGGTAAGGTGACTTGTGAGCGTCAGAAGATTTCATGGTATAGGAATTCGAAACACCATCCTACATCTGCGGAGGGATTGCCGAAGCTTACTATGGCATTCCTGAAGACATTAGACAAGAAGCACTATCTTTTTTAGATGACCGTTTGCTTGAAATCGTAGTTGACTTTGAAAATATCTACCCTCAATGATAACCTTATTTTAGAATTTTATACTAAAACATCCATGTATATTTGTGGATGTTTTTAAATTTTACAGATAGAAAAAGAGAAGACCAGATGGTCTTCTCTACGGGGGAACTAGAGTGATGGAAAAGAATCAATCAAAGATTTTTTTAGTCTTTGAAATTCTTTTGGAAGATAAGGAGAGACAAGATAGAAGTAATAGCTGCCAAGAATAGGAAGGCATTCGCTTCTTGTTCCCCAGTTGCTGGGAGTTGTTTTTCCTTGTCTTGTTTGACTGTAGTTGCAACAGGAACTTTTTCATCTTTTGCTGATGAATTGTCTGTTACGACTGGAGCTGGTTTATCAGTCTCTCTTGGCACAACATACTCAGGAAGGGTCACAACAGGTGGTGCCTCTGTTCCTGCTGAACTTTGTTTAGTGCCCACCTCAATCACTCGCTCTTGAGCTGGAGTTGTTTCCGTTTGGACAACTTTGCGATTGCTGCCATCTACTTCAATATACTCGACTAGCAGACCGTTTTTACCTTCTGATAGGATTTGCTCTTTACCTTTATCTAGTAGGGCATTTTCGCGACGGATAGTCTTGAACGGCACTGGTTTATTGACAATTTCCAAACTTGGAAGTGTAAAGACAAGGTTCTTAACTCCTTCTTCAGGAGATGAAGAAGTGATTGGTTTTTCTGGTTGAGCTGGTAGAGGGTGCTCAGGAAGGATCACAACAGGAGGTGCCTCTGTTCCTACTGAACTTTGTTTAGTGCCCACCTCAATCACTCGCTCTTGAGCTGGAGTTGTTTCCGTTTTGACAACCTTGCGATTGTCACCGTCTACTTCAACATACTCGACTAGGAGACCGTCCTTCCCTTCTGATAGAACTTGCTCTTTTCCTTTGTCTAGTAGGGCATTTTCGCGACGGATAGTCTTGAACGGCACTGGTTTATTGACAATTTCCAAACTTGGAAGTGTAAAGACAAGGTTCTTAACTCCTTCTTCAGGAGATGAAGAAGTAATCGGTTTTTCAGGTTGAGCTGGTAGAGGGTGCTCAGGAAGGGTCACAACAGGAGGTGCCTCTGTTCCTACTGAACTTTGTTTAGTGCCCACCTCAATCACTCGCTCTTGAGCTGGAGTTGTTTCCGTTTTGACAACCTTGCGATTGTCACCGTCTACTTCAACATACTCGACTAGGAGACCGTCCTTCCCTTCTGATAGAACTTGCTCTTTTCCTTTGTCTAGTAGGGCATTTTCGCGACGGATAGTCTTGAACGGCACTACCTTATTGACAATTTCCAAACTTGGAAGTGTAAATACAAGGTTCTTAACTCCTTCTTCAGGAGATGAAGAAGTAATTGGTTTTTCTGGTTGAGCTGGTTGCAACTTGTTGATTTGCTCGAGAGCAGTTTCTAGCGCTTTATTGACTGCCTCCTGAGTCTTAGCTTCTTGGATCGCAGCAATGGCTTGATTAGCAATTTCGACTAACTTCTTCTTAGCATCATTGTCTGCTCCGAGTTGAGCTACTTTCTTTTCGATTGCTTCAGTCAAGCTAGCCATGGCCTTATTGTATTCAATTTCCGGCTGTTTCGGTTCAGCAGGCTGTTCTGGACTCGGTTCCTCTTGGCCTCTTTGATAGTTCTCGTCCTTGGAAAGGATATCTTGTAAGGCACTGACAGTTAACATGACTTCTTGAACATCCACAGCTTCGGCACTGAGTTGGTTTCTCAATTTTTCTAGATTTGCTTGGAAAGCTTGGCGTGCAGTAGCCGTATTTTTCAAACCTGCTGGATTAAAGTTTGACAGATCGTCTTTCCATTTAGAGATAGACTGGATGATATCTGCCTTGCTGTATAGTTCACTACCTTCGCCACGAGTGATGAATTGGTCTACTTGGATACCGATATTTCGAGACAAATCGTTTCGATCAGGATCGAGTTGAAGGGTGACTGCGTGCAAGTTTTCATCAAGACCTTTTAGGCTAACCAGAGTTTGATTGCCTTGGCGTTGGGCAGCGTGACCGCTAAAGTATTTCTTGCCATCAATAGTCGAAGCATTTCCCATGCCATCTTGGTAAGGAACTTCTTTACCATCTAAGAAGACCTTGTAGATACCGTGACCTGGGTCTACAAATCCCTTGATGTCAAGTCCAGTACCGTAGAAGTAAGCTGTTACGGTTGTCTTTTTCTTTTGCACATCAGTTAAGCGCCCAAAGGAAGCCCAAGACTCCGTCTTTTGGTACTTATCTGCTGAATTGGTTTCATGGTTCCAGCCAGTACTGTAATCCAACTGACTAGCTTGGTCATCATAGCTTTTTTGATCCTTGATCAGCAATTCAGCCTTCATCACTTGGATTGTTGCATCGGTAGCAAAACCGAGCAAGGCACCATCAGAAACAGAAGTGAGCTTGGCTTTAAAGTCAAAGATAGAGTCGGCTTGTTCTGTAAAGTCAATCGTTGGGATGGTAACAGTCTTTTCTGTTTCTCCATCTTCAAAAGTCACATCTTGAGTTGTATCTTGGTAAACTTTACCGTGAACCCCAGTTCCAGGCTCTGTGATAAAGCGAACAGTAGCAGTTCCCTTGCTTCCACCAACACGTTTAATTTTAACAGTGACTGGTTTTCCTTTCTCGACTTCGTAGTTAGTAGACTCGAGTTCAAACATTCCCTTGCTATCATTGTTTAGGGTGTAGATTCCTTCTGTAGCAATCGGTTCACCTGTTTTATTAACGAGAGTAATGGTGTGTTGTCCAGGTGCTAAATCATCTGTTTCAAAGACTTTTTGGCTTCGTTTACGGCTAGCATTCTTAGTTTGCACATCCGCAACTTTTTGGCCATCAACATAGACGGACATTTCTCCATGACCTGGATCGACTGTAGAGACGACATAGGCCTTGGTTCCTGTGAAGGTATAGCTTACTTTGGCATCTTTTTGATTGGTCCACATAGAAGTGCCACGAACACCTTCAGCTTCATTGTACCAAGTTGTACCAGCCTTGTCAGCGGTTGTATTTGAATGGTACTCGAGTCCAAGAGGGTAACCGTCTGTCTTCTCAATGCTAGTAGGTGTCTTGTAGACTGAGAAGTTGGTCAAGATTGGAGTTGCTTGAGCACCAGTGATAGTTACACGGATTTTTTGCGCTTCTACAGGTTGTCCTTGAATCAAACGGCGGTAGCCAACAGTTGAACCTTCCCCGTAAGTCACCCAGCGCCCGTTGATTTCGACTTCAATCTTGAAACCAGAGATACGTTGACCTTTGGCGATGTCTTCCTTGAGTTCAACGACATCAAAGCGTCTCTTTTGCCCTAAATCGACTGTAAAGCTACCAGTTGTAGCATCATTTGAGAGAGCCCAGCTAGTATCATCTTTACCGTCTGTCAGGTGACTTTCCTTATAGAGGTGGTTCTGACGGGTAGAACTTGCTGTTACAGTGGCACCTTTGGCAAAGTCAGTCGCATACATTTGGTCTAGAGTTGCCTTGAACTCCTTCAAGCGAGCCACATCCGCATCTGCAAATTTTCCTTCTTTATTTGGTGGAATGTTGAGAAGGAGTGGGGTTCCACGACCAACAGACTTGAAGTAGATATCCATCAACTCTTTGAGTGATTTCGGCTGTTGGTTGTCATGGTAGAACCAACCGGAACGGATCGAAACGTCAGCTTCCCCTACAGAGTACATATCTCCATCTGGGTCACCGTGGTTGAGGTAGTCATTTTTCACATCGTCTGTGATGTTGGCACGTTTGACTTTATGCCAGACAGGGTCACCTGCGATACCACGTTCATTTCCGATCCAGCGAACGCTTGTCGGTTGAGCAGAGAAGATGGCGATATCCCCTTCAGCTTTTTTGATGTATTTGAACCATTCATCAAAGGTGTAGGTTACTTTTTGGGCACCGCTACCACGCGCACCGTCCATCCAAACTTCGATGAATTTTCCTTTATTACCGTATTTCGGATTACCAAGGATTTCTTTCAGTTGGTTGAGATAGTATTGGTTGTATTCTTTTTCGGTTGCGACATGGTATTTAGGATGGTTGGCATCCCATGGTGACAAGTAAACACCCATATTCATGTCATACTTGCTAGCAGACTTGGAAACTTCTTCGAGAAGGTCACCCTTACCATCTTTCCATGGGCTGGCAGCTACGGTATGATTCGTATACTTAGAAGGGTAAGCAACGAAACCGTCGTGGTGTTTAACAACCATAATGGTTCGTTTGAAGCCAGTTTCCTTCAGAGTACGAATCCACTGATCGGTATCCAAGTTGGTTGGATTGAAGTATCGAGGGTCTTCTTTCCCATTTCCCCATTCAGAATTGGTATAAGTGTTCATTCCGTAGTGGATGAAGGCTGCCAATTCTTCCTTGTGGTAATCGAGTTGGGCCTTGCTTGGAAGAGGTCCATGATTGCCAATCTCAGTTTCTTTGTCTTCTGGATGAGCGACTGGAGGAGTCGGAGTTGTTGGATTGGCTGTATCAGCGATTGGCTCGTATTCAAAGACGATCTCATTAACACCTTTTTGCTGGATCTTCGCTTCCAAGCTAGCCTTAACTGGACGGTAGCCAGCAATGTCTTTTGCATGGAAGGTGTTGACAAAGGAAACCTCATACTCTTGACCTTCATTGTTATCAACTGTCGCTTCCGCTAGTTCAGTACTTGTTCCTTTTTGACGGTAGTAAACTTTGAAAGAGCCTTTGTTGACTTTATAAACCACCTTGATGACACGTGTTCCAGGAGCTGTTTTGCTAACGACATTGTGGTTCCACTCGTCTTTTAGTTGCTTCTGAATCTCGACCCCATCAATGGAAACAATCTGGTATTTCTCTAGGTTTTGCTTGTAGAATTCGGTTGGAGTGATTGCTTTCTTGAAATCATAGTCAAAGCCAGTTCCCACTTCTGTTTTGTCTAAGAAGGTATCATTTTCTTTGACAGGATTTCCTGCTTCGTCCACGTGCTGGATAAGGACGCGTCCGTAATCAATTCCCTTGACTAGAGTAGCGACACCGCTCTCATCAAAGGAGTACTGATTTTCTCCGATGACAGCTGTCTTATTTCTAAGCATTTCACCTTCGGGTGTAAAGTAGTAACGTTTGCCATTATCCCCTTGATACCAGCCCTTGACACCATATTTGTCAATGATATCTTTGACCCATTTGAGTTGTTCAGGAGAGAGGACAAGTCCGCCACCGAAGCGGTCTTTCTCAGGCACACCGTTGTCAACCGTTCCGTGTTGGTGTACGCCGATGACTTTCCCATCACCATTGATAATTCCGCCACCAGACAAACCAGATACAGAAGTTGTTTGGTAAGTGATGCCAGTAGCTCCCTTGTCATCATAAGGATCAACAGATTTTACCTTGCCGTCAGCTTTATAGAGTTGTCCAGCTACGATAGGCTGTTTGAGTTCTTTTGAGCTTGAGTCAGTTGGATAACCAATCGTGCTGACAGGGTCCCCTGCTTTGTAAGTCTTATGCTCAGCGAGTGGCACAAAAGTTGCTGCTTTATTTGGGCTTGCAATTTGTACAGGGACAGGCGCTACAACTGCTGCCAAGTCATTCTGATATCCCTTGCTAAACTCTTCTTTGTTCCAGAAGTGGATATCTTTCTCTTGAAAGAGCGTGGTATTTCCTGAATTTGGCTGAGAATTCTTAACAGGAGCGTTGGATCCTAGATTGTAATAGAAGCGCGCAGAATCTCCGCCACGAATATGGCCTTCTTTATCTAAAAAGTTATGAGCAACTGTCAAGAAAACGTTAGGCGCGACAAAAATACCAGACCCAGAAACAATGTATCGTTGAGCTCCACCATTATAAATGCTGTAGACCATAGTTGCAGCAGTTGCGGGTTGTCCCTCGTAATTGATATGTTTGAGGTCTTGTCCACCGTTAATGATGGCACGGTTTCCTTTCTCAGCTTCCTTTGGAGCTTCTTCCTTATCCTTTAGAATGCTCTTAGTTTCTACTTTTGGACTAGCTTTTTGGTCAACGATAGTAGTCGTATCGAGTTCTTTGACAGGTGTGTCGGGATAGGCACGGTCCTGAATGTCTTCAGGGAGCAAGTCAGCACTGTTGGTATCTGCAACAGGTGTTTCTTGTTTTTCAGCTTCTACACGACCTTCTTCTTTAGCTGGTTCAGCCTTGGTCTCTTCTATATCTGCGACTTGTTTAATTTGCTGATCTAAATTGGATGTCGTGGCAGGAGATGTTTCGTCTGCACGCACGGTTCCAGAAGCAAAAAATGCCAGTCCGACGATAACAGAGGCCACACCTACAGTCAACTTCCGAATACTAAATGTTTGCCCTTTTTCAAAAAGGTATCGACTCATAATATACTCCTAGTTTTTAGAAAGGCAGTCAGCTACTGCCAGAGCCCAAGTTTGACTTGGTTACAACTTGATTTAAGGATAAAAACTCTTTGATAATTTGTAAGCCACCTTACCTCCTGTTTATAAAGCGCTTTCATTTTAAGATAAAAAAATTTAAAAGGTCATTTCTCCCTTAAAATGACTGAAAACTTTTAATATAACAAATATACTAAATTAATAAAAGAATTGCAATAGCAAAAAGCAAAAAAATAAATATAAATTAAAGAAAATCAGTTACTTTTTAAAGAAAAAACGCATCCTTTCAGGGCTCAAACTAAATGAAAGGACACGTTTTAAAAAGAAATTAGAGTATCTTTTGGAGAGACTCTTGGATGGTTTGGGGGTCTGTTTTGGAAGAGAAGCGCTCAAGAACTTGCCCATCTCGGCCAATGAGAAACTTAGCAAAATTCCATTCGATTCGTTTTCCTAGCGGGCCAGATTTCTGGTCTTTTAGCCAAACATAAAGAGGATCTGCTTCCTTGCCGTTGACCTTGATCTTGGCAAAGCGAGGGAAAGTGGTCTGATAGTGTAGGCTGCAGAAGTTATTGATTTCTTCTGCGCTGCCGGGTGCTTGTCCCATAAATTGATTGCAAGGGAAATCCAAGATTTCAAAACCCTGATCTTGATAGCGTTCATAGAGTTCTTGAAGTCCCTGATACTGGGGCGTTAAACCACATCCAGTAGCAGTGTTGACAATCAAGAGAACTTTACCACGATAACTCTCTAGGGAAGTTGCTTGGTTGTTTTGGTTTAAAACGGAAAAATCATATATACTGGTCATTTTTCTATATTTTCCTTATGCGTTACTGGTTCAGAGTGTTTTACCTCGTGTTCCGATAAAAAGGCGTAGGTCATGGTTCCAAAGATGGCACCAATACCCAATCCCAAGACTAGTAAAGGGAGCATTTTATCGAAGTGGGAGAGATTGTCCCAGAAGGTATTGAGGGGAAGATGCTGAACAAAGAGTTTGTGAAAGGCTGATAAGACAAACAAGCCAATTGGAATGCTGATGAATACACTCCAACTACGAACTTTGATCTGGCTTTTGCTGTGGCTTTTGTGATGAATTTCGGACGGGTCATCCTTGTCCAAATGTAAGTCGCGAACTGCTAGTCTCGCCCTAGATGAGAGGACGAAGATAAGTCCAAAATAGAGGTAGGGCACGGCATCTCGAACCAACTCTATGAAGCGTCCAAATAGGAGATAGAACAAGAAGAGTAGGAGGGAGGAGTAAACGATTTGGATCAAGGCACGGGCACAAGTCTTGTAAATCATCTCTTGACGGCATTCATCAAATGGCCCTTGTATGTGAAAGAATAGTTTGAGTAAGCGAGTGGTGAAATCTTCTTTTTTCATGGGAGTGTTCTCCTAAATGACCGATTTTTGATTGACTTCTTTAAAGAGTTGATAGAGAGTATAGCAGTAAACCAAACTAAAAATGATACAGATTATTAGAAATACCAGATATCTCCAATCCATAGGATTTGTTAAAAGTTGTGGAAAGGATACGAGGATAAAACAGAGAGATGCGTTTAGAAGACGTATTTTTTTTGATTGGATTTTCTGTAATCTCTGTCCCTTGTTCAATACAGGAAGGAATAAAAGAAAGATAATCAAGAAAGGATGCTCAATATGTCCAGAAAGTAGGAAAAAGGTAATAAAGATACTGATAAAAACATGACTGATCAGCAGCCTCGCAAGTGATTTCATAAGGCACCTCCTAGTCGTCTTCTTGGTCTTTCTTGGCTTTTGCAATGCGATGGGAGATGGCAGTTTGTACTATTAATCCGAAGAAAAAGGCAGCTAGAATAGTTTGAACAAAATTCTCTGTATTTAAAAGAGAACTAAGATAATTCTTGCTATCATCTGTGAGAGTATTAAGAAATGGTATTCCAAAGAACATACCTAGCCCATAGATTAGACCGGCTTTTAGACCAGGAAAATGTAGCTGTTTGCTTTCTTTAGGGCTTAGCATTTCGGGGTCAATGGCTGTGATGCCTGTTTTCTTGGTTTGGGAGACCACATAGAGAGCAGAAATCATCGAAATGACGAATACCACAAGAGGATAGCCGATAGCGACAATTTGCGGGTATTTATAAGCAAGGACAAAGGGAATGAGATTGCCAAATGTCATCAGATAAAAGAGGACAATAAAGACCTGATTTCCGATACGATCGGCCTCGCGCCGTTTGTGTTCGTCAAGGGGACCAGAAATACCGTATATGCGTTTAATGAGTTTTTCAGTGAGAGTTTCTTTTTTCATTTGTTTGCTCCTTTTTTAAAAATCGTCTTCCCAAAAGAGACTGTTGAGGTCGGTTTGGAGGCTGCGGGCGAGATTGAGACAGAGTTCCAGAGTTGGATTGTACTTGTCATTTTCAATCATGTTGATGGTCTGTCTCGAGACACCGATATCTTTGGCGAGCTCGAGCTGGGAAATGCCCAGTTCCTTGCGGAATGCTTTGACACGGTTCATCTGTTCTCCTTTCTGATTTATGTCGTATATATTTGACTATATTATATTCTTTCGAGAGGGACGTGTCAAGTATATATGACATTTTTTTGAGAATTTTTTTCGAAGGTCTCTAGTTTTGTCTGACAAGTGCAAGCTGGTCAGATTTGTGGTAAAATAGATAAGATATGACAAAAGAATTTCATCATGTAACGGTCTTGCTTCATGAAACGATTGATATGCTTGACGTAAAACCTGACGGTATCTACGTTGATGCGACTTTGGGCGGAGCAGGCCATAGCGAATATTTATTAAGTAAATTGAGCGAAAAAGGGCATCTCTATGCCTTTGACCAGGACCAGAATGCTATTGACAATGCGCAAAAACGGTTAGCACCCTATATCGAAAAAGGGATGGTGACTTTTATCAAGGATAACTTCCGTCATTTGCAGGCACGTTTGCAGGAGGCTGGTGTCCAGGAAATTGATGGAATTTGTTATGACTTGGGAGTGTCCAGTCCTCAGCTGGATCAGCGTGAGCGTGGCTTTTCTTATAAAAAGGATGCACCCCTGGATATGCGGATGAATCAGGAAGCTCGTCTGACAGCCTATGAGGTGGTCAATCATTATGACTATCATGACCTGGTTCGGATCTTTTTCAAGTATGGTGAGGATAAGTTTTCTAAACAGATTGCCCGTAAGATTGAACAAGCGCGTGAGGTGAAACCAATTGAGACAACGACGGAGTTGGCAGAGATTATCAAGTCAGCCAAGCCTGCCAAGGAGCTCAAGAAAAAGGGGCACCCTGCCAAGCAGATTTTCCAGGCTATCCGAATCGAAGTCAATGATGAGCTGGGTGCGGCAGATGAATCCATCCAGCAGGCCATGGACATGCTGGCTTTGGATGGTAGAATCTCGGTCATTACCTTCCATTCGCTGGAAGATCGCTTGACCAAGCAGTTGTTTAAGGAAGCTTCAACAGTGGAAGTCCCGAAAGGCTTGCCCTTTATTCCAGATGACCTTAAGCCCAAGATGGAATTGGTATCCCGCAAGCCAATCTTGCCAAGTGCTGAAGAGCTAGAAGCCAACAATCGTTCGCATTCAGCCAAGTTGCGCGTGGCCAGAAAAATTCACAAGTAAGAGGAAAAACATGGCAGAAAGAATCGAAAAAACAAGCCAGTTATTGCAAACGAAGTTTAAAGGTTTTTCACGTGTGGAAAAGGCCTTCTATGTTTCGATTGCCGCAACAATGATTATCTTGGCAATCAGTGTTGTGTTTATGCAGACCAAGCTATTACAAGTTCAGAATGAATTGACCAAGGTCAATGCTCAAATCGAAGAAAAGAAAACCGAGCTAGACGATGCCAAGCAAGAGGTCAATGAATTGATTCGTTCAGAACGTTTGAAAGAGATTGCAAACTCCAAGGATTTGCAGCTGAATAACGAAAATATCCGAGCAGCGGAGTAAGAAATGAAACAGTGGAAAGAAAAAATCATCCGTTATGCCGTTCGTAACCGTAAGTCTCCAGAAGAAAACCGCCGAAGAGTAGGGAAAAGCCTGAGTTTATTGGCTGTCATACTCTTCGCTGTCTTTTTGGTCAACTTTGCGGTCATTATCGGAACGGGTAAAAAATTTGGTAAGGACTTGGTTCAAGAAGCCAAAAAGGTTCACCAAACAACCAAGACGATTCCAGCCAAGCGGGGGACCATTTATGATCGAAATGGGACGCCTATTGCAGAAGATGCGACATCTTATAATATCTATGCTATTATTGACAAGACCTACAAGTCAGCAACAGGCAAAATTCTCTATGTAGAGGATTCTCAATTTAATAAGGTAGCTGAAATTTTCCATAAGTATCTGGATATGGAGGAGTCCTATGTCAAAGAACAGCTTTCTCAGCCAGATCTAAAACAGGTATCCTTTGGTACCAAGGGAAATGGGATTACCTATGCCAATATGATGGCCATTAAAAACGACCTCAAAACTGCTGGTGTCGAGGGAGTTGACTTTACAACCAGCCCTAATCGTAGTTACCCCAATGGTCAGTTTGCTTCTTCCTTTATCGGTTTAGCACAACTCCATGAAAATGAGGATGGCACCAAGAGCTTGATTGGAACATCTGGTTTGGAGAGTTCTTTAAATAGCATTCTGGCAGGTACAGATGGGATTATCACTTATGAGAAGGATCATCTGGGAAACATCGTTCCGGGTACCGATCAAGCTTCCCAACAAACAGTAGATGGAAAGGATGTGTACACAACCCTTTCTAGTCCCTTGCAATCCTTTATGGAAACCCAGATGGATGCCTTTCAGGAAAAGGTAAAAGGCAAGTATATGACGGCTACCTTGGTCAGCGCTAAGACAGGGGAAATCCTGGCTACAACCCAACGGCCGACCTTCAATGCTGATACCAAGGATGGCATCACAAAAGACTTTGTCTGGCGTGATATCCTCTATCAAAGTAACTATGAGCCAGGATCAACTATGAAGGTGATGATGTTGGCCTCAGCTATTGATAACAATACCTTCCCTGGTGGCGAGTACTTTAACAGTAGTGAATTGAAAATAGCTGATGCGACCATTAGAGACTGGGACGTCAATGAAGGATTGACTAGTGGTAGCACCATGACCTTCTCTCAAGGATTTGCTCACTCAAGTAATATCGGAATGACCTTGCTTGAGCAAAAGATGGGAGATGCAACCTGGTTGGACTACCTTAACCGCTTTAAGTTTGGAGTACCGACCCGTTTTGGTCTGACAGATGAGTACACAGGTCAATTACCTGCTGATAACATTGTTAATATCGCCATGAGTTCATTTGGACAAGGGATCTCTGTCACCCAGACCCAGATGCTTCGTGCTTTTACAGCTATTGCCAACGATGGGGTTATGTTGGAGCCGAAATTTATCAGTGCCCTCTATGATCCAAATGACCAGTCTGTTCGTAAGTCTCAAAAGGAAATTGTCGGAAATCCTGTGTCAAAAGCAGCAGCGTCCTCTACTCGGGAGCACATGGTCATGGTCGGAACAGATCCTGTCTACGGTACCATGTACAACCACAGCATAGGAAAGCCGAATGTCAATGTTCCAGGTCAGAATGTCGCCCTGAAATCAGGGACTGCTCAGATTGCCGATGAGAAGAATGGGGGTTACCTTACAGGTGAAACCAACTATATCTTCTCTGTTGTGTCGATGCATCCTGCAGAAAATCCTGACTTTATCCTCTATGTGACGGTGCAACAGCCAGTGCATTATTCGGGTGTTCAGCTGGGAGAGTTTGCCAACCCAATCCTTGAGCGAGCCTCTGCCATGAAAGAATCCCTCAATCTTCAGTCAACTGCCAAGAACTTGGATCAGGTCAGCAAGACGACAAGTTATGCCATGCCTGCTACCAAGGACTTTACCCCAGGTGACCTAGCAGAAGAATTGCGCCGAAATCTCGTTCAACCAATCGTTATTGGAACAGGAACCAAGATCAAGGATCTCTCGGTTTCTGAAGGAGATAATTTGGAAGCCAATCAGCAGATCTTGATCCTGTCTGATAAGGTGGAAGAAATGCCTGATATGTACGGCTGGACAGATGAAAATGTGCAAACATTCGCCAAATGGCTAAATATAGAAGTCGAGTGGGAAGGTAGTGGCAAAACGGTCAAGAAACAAAGTGTCCGTGCTAATACGGCCCTCAAAGACCTTAAAAAAATGAAAGTAACTTTAGGAGATTAAGATGATTAGTTCCATTAGTGCTGGAATTCTAGCCTTTCTATTGACCTTGATAGGTATTCCAGCCTTTATCCGATTTTATCGAAAAGCACAGATTACAGGTCAGCAGATGCACGAGGATGTCAAACAACACCAAGCTAAAGCTGGGACTCCAACAATGGGAGGTCTTGTCTTCCTTATCGTTGCAGTAGTTGTGAGCTTTCTGGTCGCTCTCTTTACCCAACAATTGACCAACAATGTAGGCATGATTTTGTTTATCTTGGTTTTGTATGGTTTGGTAGGTTTTTTGGATGATTTCCTCAAGGTCTTTCGTAAGATTAATGAAGGTTTGAATCCTAAGCAAAAGCTTGCTCTCCAGCTCCTTGGAGGAGTGATTTTCTACCTCTTTTATGAGCGTGGTGGCGATATGCTTTCAGTTTTTGGCTATCCTCTTCATTTGGGTATTTTCTATATCTTCTTTGCCCTTTTCTGGCTAGTTGGCTTTTCCAATGCAGTAAATCTGACTGACGGGATTGACGGTTTAGCAAGTATTTCCGTAGTGATTAGCTTATCGGCCTACGGTGTGATTGCTTATATGCAAAATCAACTGGATATCCTTCTTGTGATTTTTGCCATGATTGGTGGTTTGCTAGGCTTCTTCGTCTTTAATCACAAGCCTGCCAAGGTCTTCATGGGTGATGTGGGAAGTTTGGCTCTTGGTGGGATGTTGGCAGCTATTTCTATGGCTCTCCACCAAGAATGGACGCTTTTGCTGATTGGGATTATCTATGTCTTTGAGACAAGCTCTGTTATGATGCAAGTTACCTACTTCAAACTTAGTGGTGGGAAGCGTATCTTCCGTATGACACCTGTCCACCACCATTTTGAGCTTGGAGGATTCTCAGGCAAGGGCAATCCTTGGAGCGAGTGGAAGGTTGACTTCTTCTTTTGGGGAGTTGGGCTTCTAGCAAGTCTCTTGACCTTAGTCTTTTTATACCTACTGTAAAAATAAAACAGGGTGAAGTTGATCTTCATCCTGTTTTTGTGTGCTTAAAGGTTAGTTGGAGTCATCCTTTCTTCCTTTTAACATAAAAGTGGCTGTAAGGGCTAGGCTGAGGCCTGCTAAGAAGAGGAGTGGGTTGGACGATTCTCCCGTTGCTGGAAGTTGTTCTTTAGGAGAATGATTTTCAGCTTTAGCAAGATTCGGACTAGCTGAAAGTTGTTCAGCCTCGTGTGCCAAGGCTTCTTCATCTGAAGTACTTGGTTTTTCCTCAGTGTTAGAGCTTGTTCCAGTTGCTTGATAGACGATAGCATAGGTACTGAAATGATTAGTGATGAATTCTGCCTTTCCTTCTCGAACGTCGAAATCAAGGGCTTGCAACTCCTTGTTCGGAGTAATATAGTAGATCTTTTCTACGTTAGCTGAAATAGGCAAGCGAACCAAGACAGAGCCTTTTGGCTGCAAGCTATGATCTCTTGGATTTTTAAGTTGTAGGTCGTAAGCATCATAGGTCTTGCCAAAGAGTTCTTGAGCTAGGACACGTCGGCTAGAGATGTGAGAAATTCCTTCTAAGTCGGTAGCCCCACCGATGATTTCGACCCCTGTCTTTTTATCTTTCAAGGTGCGCAACTGATACTCAGGTCGGGTGAGGGTTGGAGCAGCCTGAACTCCACTAGTTCCGATAGGTTTGGTGTATTCAGGTTTTTCAACAGTAGGAGCTTCCTCTTGACCTGCTGTTCCGATAGGTTGGGTGTATTCGGGCTTTTCTACAGTAGGAGACTCTTCTTGTCCCGCTGTTCCGATAGGTTTGGTATATTCTGGAATTTCAACAGTAGGTGGCTCTTCTTGCCCAGCAGTTCCGATAGGGTCGGTATACTCCGGAATTTCTACTATAGGTGGCTCTTCTTGCCCTGCGGTTCCGATAGGATCGGTGTATTCAGGTTTTTCAACAGTAGGAGCTGGTTCGTCCCCCTTGCTTGTAGTTGGCTGCTTCTCGTCCTTTTTAGTAAAGACGGCTACGACAGGACTGCTAGTGGTAGTTCCTTGAATAGCATATGCTTCTATCGCTTTTCCGGCTTGTCGATCAGTGGCATCAGGGATTGGGATTTGAACTTGATTGTCTTGGACTGATAGCACGGTCTGATCTCCACTTGTAACCAGATGCGTTTCATCCACCTTGCGTAAGACTAGAGGATCTTTGACACCTGGGAAGGTCACTGCGATGGCTTCCCAATCTCCAGCTGGTAGGCTTAAGGAAATGGTTTTGTCATTTTCCTTAAGAGGCGCGATGCTCGGACTATCTAGACCAACAGCAGGGGCTTTGATGATATCAAAGGAGTCTAGAGAAATTTTCTTGCGCCCTTCTGGGGAATCTGGGTCAACACGTAATGTCAGAGTGTGCGGACCGTCAGTAAGATTTGTAAATTCGCCAATAAAGGCCCTCTTTTCAGTTGCACCTGACGTATAAAAGTCTAGACTTGGCATTTCTTTGCCATCTAGTGTCACAAGCGCTTTACCTAGCTCGGTAGTTTTCAAGCCATAGATACGAATGCCTGTACCAGTAAAGGAAATAGTTGCCTGAGCTTCTGAAGCTGCACTAGAGTCGCTGTTGTTGATGTCAGCGTATTTTTCCGTACCACCGTAGAGTTCAGGGTCAGACCAGTCCTTAAACTGGGAACCATATTGGATGCGCGAATCACGATCATCTATTTTTTCAATCGTGTTACCTGCTCCTGCTAGAATCTTGAAGTAGTCTAATGAAATTTTCGAGCGCTCACTACCACGTCCTTTGTGCTCACGTTTAACACTAAGAGTCAATGTATGAGGTCCGTCAGACAATCCTGCGAAGCGACCAATGAGACTACCTTTTTCAGTTGCCCCAGCAGTATGGAAGTCAAGCTCTCCGACCTCTTTACCATCAATTTTAGCAGTGGCAAGGCCTAGTTCAGACGATTTCAGTCCATAGATTTCGATACCAACACCAGTGAAAGGAATAGTAGCAGTCACGTCTTTGTCTGAGTAGTCTCCTTTTGAAAGGTCAGCAAATTTCTCTGTTCCTCCAAACAATTCTGAGTCTGCCCAGTTTCCAAAGGCAGCTCCGTACTGGATACGGCTATCTCGGTCATCCATCAACTCGCTGTATGTTTCGACAGTGGCCTGCTCAGACACTTGTGTGGCAAGCTCGCCTAGCATAGCCTTGACGGTATAGGTATAGGCATGTTGAGGATTGAGTGATCGGTCAATAAAGTGGGTTTGATTGGTTACAAATTCTCTGGTCGCAGAAGTTTGGCCAGTTTCGTCTTTCACTTGTCTTTGGATGACATAGTGGGTAGCGCCTTCTATCTGATTGAAAGTGAGTTCGGCAGTGACTCCATTTTGTCGAACTGCTGTTAGACTGGTTACACGACCAGGGAAGTGTTCAAAGGTAATGACGTCACCTTTTTGTGTTGCCAGTTGGATGCGATTGTTTTTGAGAATCGTTGCCTTGACTGGCTTGCCATTGACCTTGATCTGACTGGCTTCGATGTTTGGATAGTCTACAACCAGGTCTCCGCCGACATTTGAAAGGAAGGACAAGCTTTGCAAGTTCTTATCTTTCCACTTCATGCTGACTTCAAAGTTACCTCGAGCAACCAAGCCAGAAACTTGACCGTCTTTCCATGCATCTGGAAGGGCTGGCAATGGTGCAATGTAGCCAGTGTGTGATTGGAGAAGCATTTCTGCCATCCCACTGGTTGCTCCAAAGTTGCCATCAATTTGGAAAGGCGCGTGGGTATCCCAAAGGTTTTCTAGGGTTGAATACTTGAGCTGTTCAGCGAGCAAGCGATGGGCACGGTTACCGTCCAACAAACGAGCCCAGAGGTTGATTTTATTGGCCTTAGACCAACCCGTACCACCATCTCCACGGTGGTTCAAGGTAGCACGCGCAGCTTCTAGATATTCAGCCTGGTCCTTGCTAAAGAGCGTACCTGGGAAGAGACCAACTAGATGGGAAACGTGGCGGTGATGATTTTCAATCCCTTCATTGGTGAATTGCGGACTGTCCTCCTCGTACCATTCCTTGATGCGTCCCTCTTTGTTGATGTGAAGCGGTTTGAGTTTGTCAAATTTAGCCTTGATCTCTGTGACTAAGTCTTTGTCGACATTCAGATGGTTGGCGACTTCCATGTAGTCGTGGAATAACTGCCAGATTAGCGATTGGTCAAAGGTATTTCCGATGGTAATGGTCCCGTGTTCTGGTGAGTAGGATGGAGAAGACACCCAACGGTCACTGGCCTGGTCATAGTGCAAGAAGGAGTTCCAGAACTTAGCTGTTTCCTTGAGCATTGGATAGATCTTTTCTTTGAGATAGGTCTCATCCTTGGTGAACTTATAATAGTCATAGACGTTCTGCATCATCCAAGCGTTAGCAGCTGGAGACCAACCCCAATAGTAATTCCAACCTGGAGTAGTCCAGCCAAATGGTGTCGCCTGGGTGTGGACCAGCCAACCATTTTCTTGTCCGTCTTTGGATTCGATACCTGCGTATTCCTTAGCAGCGATACGACCATAGTAGCGCATGTCGTCAATGTAATTGATCATTGGCTTGGCAGTTTCAGCAAGATTGCTCATGTAGGCTGGCCAATAGTTCATTTGCAAGTTGACATTGAGGTGGTAGTCAGCGTTCCAAGGTGGATTGTCTACAGCATTCCAGACTCCTTGGAGGTTGGCAGGCAGAGCATCTGTCCGATCACGAGACGAACTGATGAGTAGATATCGGCCATATTGGAAGAAGAGTTCTTCCAATTTTTGCCCTTTTTCTGGGTTATAGCCTTGAAGGGCCTCTTTTGTCGTTTGAGCAGTCTTGTTTCCGCCTAGATTTAGTTTAACGCGGTTAAAGAGACTTTGATAGTCCTTGATATGGGTCTTTTTAAGTGTTTCGTAGTCTTTGGCCTTAGCTACTTCGACAATCCCTTTAACTGTTTTTTCGAGGTCGATGTCTTTTCGATAGTTGGTTTTTGGATTCTGAGCGAAGTTGGTCTTGGCACTGAGATAGAGGGTTGCGTAACTTGCGCCTGTAACGGTTAGTGTCTCGTCCTGAACAGTCACCTTTCCGTCTGTTTTAATTCCTAGATAGGATGCAAATTTGAGGCCGTTATCTTTGACAGTTCCCTTTAGAAGGATTCCATTTGCATCTGTAGTGACATGACCATTCTTATAGTTGGAATATTCCCAAGAGTAGTTCCCATTAGCAAGCAAGTCTTCTGTCAAACTGTTCCAAAGGGTAAAGTCAAGTGTCTTGTTTCCCTTTTTGGTAAAGTGGGTCACAGTGACATCATCAGGATAGCTGGAGAAGGTTTCACGTTTGAAGGTCGTCCCATCTTGGGTGTAAGAAGTTGTCGTAGTGGCTTCTGTGATATCCAAACCACGATGATAATCAGTTACAGTATCTAGTCCTTTCTTCTGGTTATTAAAGACCATGAAGATATCTCCAAAGGCTAGGTAACGTCCATACTGGGCATTGTTTGGTCCAACTAGATTTTGTTCAGCTAGCTGTTTTGCTTTTTGGCGGTCGCCAGCTTCGAGGGCTTTACGTATCTCTGCTAAGACCTTGTAGCGATCCTTGTAGTTTCCCCCGTTATAGTCGGTGCTATCGGGTTGTGGTCCTCCTGACCAGAGGGTCTTTTCGTTGTACTGGATTCTCTCTTCCCCAATGAGTCCGAAAACCTTGGCTCCCATTTCTCCATTTCCGACAGGGAGGGCTTGTTTTTCCCATCCATCATAGGAGGGAGCTGTTGGTTGATCGTAGTTGAGTTGATAGTTTTCTTGCTTTGTCACCGGCTGATCTGCTTTTTCAGGTTCCTTCTTTTCTTTAGCTTCTACAATGGCTTCTTCACTAGCTTGACTATTTGTCTTCTGAGTCTCCTCAGCTGGCTTGCTTTCGGAAACTACTGGACTCTCGGCTAGAGACGGATTTGTAGTTTCAGTAGTTTCAGCAGCTTTGGGTTCACTATCAGGCTTAGTGATAGCTTCGACAGAGCTTGGTTCAGTTTGCTTGACCTCAACACTGTCTGCGGCTACAGTGTGGTTGACTAGAAAAACGGCCCCCAGTAAAACAGAAGCAGTCCCAACCGTCAGCTTGCGGATGCTGTAGCGACAGGATTTCTCCCAAAAGTGTTTTTTCATAAAACTCTCCTTTGTTTATATGAAATCGCTTGCATTACATGAAGCAGTTTCGTTTAATTTGTTTCTATTTATCTCCTCACCTCCCATTCTACTGGTCATCTAGCATTTGTCAAGAGGTTTTTGGTGAAAAACATATTTGATATTGCTTTTTCTTAAAATAGTAGAGAAAAGAGAGGAAGGGGGAGAATTATTCGTAATTTCATAGTTCATTCTGATTGTAAGACTAGCTTAGAATTAGTTTCCCTCCTCCCTGAAAGCGTAAAACAAACTAGTCAGGAAAGTCACTTTATGGTATAATATAGAAGACTCAAAAAGAAACAGGAGAAAAAGAATGGATTTACTTTTAGCAATTGTCTTGATTGTGCTAGCTTTTCTAGGAGGAGCTCTTGGAGGGATGTACTTGGTTCGTAAGCAAATTGAAAAAGAATTTGCGGACAACCCACGTTTGAACGCTGAGGCAGTTCGTGCTCTTTTGAGCGCAAATGGTCAAAAACCAAGCGAAGCCAAGGTACAACAAGTTTACCACCAAATCATCCGTCAACAAAAAGCAGCCCTTGCTAACAATAAAAAGAAATAAATAGGAAAAGTCTGGGATGAAAGTTCCAGACTTCTCACTATGTTCAATAGTTCTCAAGGATAAGACTTTTTCCTTGCATTCTATTGATATTTGATTATGATTAAGAGAGAGGTAGTTGACATTCCATCAAGCTGTCTATCCGTTTATTCAGGACGAGTAATCATGATGAACTATCAATCAGAAAAAAGACTAGAAAGAAGACTGTATGGATAATCGACCAATTGGTTTTTTGGATTCGGGTGTCGGGGGCTTGACCGTTGTTCGTGAGCTCATGCGCCAGCTTCCCCATGAAGAAATCGTCTATATTGGAGATTCGGCACGGGCGCCCTATGGCCCCCGTCCTGCTGAGCAAATTCGTGAATATACTTGGCAGTTGGTCAACTTTCTCTTGACCAAGGATGTCAAAATGATTGTCATTGCTTGCAACACTGCGACTGCGGTCGTCTGGGAAGAAATCAAGGCTCAACTAGACATTCCTGTCCTAGGTGTGATTTTACCAGGAGCTTCGGCAGCCATCAAGTCCAGCCAAGGTGGGAAAATCGGGGTCATTGGAACACCCATGACGGTCCAATCAGACATCTACCGTCAGAAAATCCATGATCTGGACCCGGATTTACAGGTGGAAAGTTTGGCCTGTCCCAAGTTTGCGCCCTTGGTCGAGTCTGGTGCCCTGTCAACCAGTGTAACCAAGAAAGTGGTCTATGAAACCCTGCGCCCCTTGGCGGGAAAGGTGGATAGCCTGATTCTGGGTTGTACGCATTATCCGCTCCTTCGCCCCATCATTCAAAATGTCATGGGACCAAAGGTTCAGCTCATCGATAGTGGTGCAGAGTGTGTACGGGATATCTCGGTTTTGCTTAACTATTTTGAAATCAATCGTAGCCGAGATGCGGGACCTCTTCAACATCGTTTTTATACAACCGCCAATAGCCAAAGTTTTGCCCAGATTGGAGCAGAATGGCTGGAAAAAGAGATTCATGTGGAGCATGTAACTTTATGACAAACAAAATTTATGAATACAAGGATGACCAGGACTGGTATGTCGGTGTCTGGGATGTCTATGGAGGCATCTATAGCCTTATCAAAGATCCTCTCGAGCTTGATTTTATGGATTTAGCGCGGATTTTTCGTGACGAGGAAAAGGGCTTTCCGATTAGAATAACGGTGATGCGCTGGTCTTCTAACTTCCGACTGCTCTCCTTTATCGTTGAGATTTTAAATGCCGAAGCAGGTCGAAATCTAGAAGTCATCCAACGTCAGGGAGCCCTGCTCTTGGTTGAAAATGGAAAGCTTTTGCATGTAGAATTGCCTAAAGAAGGTGTTGATGTAGAAGCCTTCTTTGAAACTAGTAAGGTTAGGGAAACCTTGTTGATTGCGACTCGTAACGAAGGCAAGACCAAGGAGTTCCGAGCCATCTTTGACAAACTAGGCTACGACGTGGAAAATCTCAATGACTATCCTGACCTGCCTGAAGTAGCTGAAACAGGCATGACCTTTGAAGAAAATGCCCGCCTCAAGGCAGAAACCATTTCCAAATTAACTGGCAAGATGGTTTTGGCAGACGACTCAGGTCTCAAAGTCGATGTCCTCGGTGGCTTGCCAGGTGTCTGGTCAGCCCGTTTTGCAGGTGTGGAAGCGACTGATCGTGAAAACAACGCCAAACTCTTGCACGAATTGGCCATGGTCTTTGATCTCAAGGACCGTTCGGCTCAATTCCACACAACTCTAGTTGTAGCCAGTCCAAACAAGGAAAGCTTGGTTGTTGAAGCTGACTGGCCAGGTTATATCAACTTTGAACCCAAGGGTGAAAATGGTTTTGGTTATGATCCTCTTTTCCTTGTGGGAGAGACAGGCAAATCCTCAGCTGAATTAACCCTTGAAGAAAAAAATAGCCAATCCCACCGTGCCTTAGCCGTTAAGAAACTTTTGGAGGTATTTCCATCATGGCAAAGCAAACCATCATTGTAATGAGTGATTCCCATGGCGATAGCTTGATTGTGGAAGAAATTCGTGACCGCTATCTGGGGAAAGTTGATGCCATTTTTCACGATGGTGACTCAGAACTCCGTCCAGACTCTCCGCTTTGGGAAGGCATCCATGTCGTCAAAGGCAACATGGATTTTTATGCTGGCTACCCAGAACGTTTGGTGACTCAACTTGGTCCGACCAAGATCATCCAGACGCATGGACACTTGTTTGATATCAATTTCAACTTTCAAAAGTTGGACTACTGGGCTCAGGAAGAAGATGCCGATATCTGTCTCTATGGTCACTTGCATGTGCCAAATGCTTGGATGGAAGGCAAAACACTCTTTTTAAATCCAGGATCCATCAGCCAACCACGAGGAACCATTAGAGAATGTCTCTATGCTCGAGTGGAGATTGATGATAGCTATTTCAAAGTAGACTTTTTGACACGTGACCATGAGGTTTATCCAGGCTTGTCCAAGGAGTTTGCTCGATGATTGCCAAGGAATTTGAAGCATTTTTATTGGAGCAGGAAGAGACTTTTCTTACCCCTGCTGAGAATCTAGCAGCTTTGATTGATACCCATAATGCTGACCATGCGATTTTAGTGTTGAGCCAAATCACTTATACCCGTATCCCTGTTGTGACCTTTGACAAACGCTTTGTTGGAACCATTGGGCTGAGAGACATTTTGGCTTATCAAATGGAGCAAGGTTTGACAGATGAACAGATGGCAAAGACAGACATCGTCAATATGACTAAGACAGATGTGGCAGTTGTCGCTCCAGACTATAACATCACAGAGGTCCTCCATAAACTGGTGGATGAACCCTTCTTGCCAGTGGTAGATGATGAAGGGATTTTTCAAGGAATCATCACGCGCAAGTCTATCCTCAAGGCCGTTAATGCCCTCTTGCATGACTTTAGTAAGGAATATGAGATTCGATGCAAATGAGAGATAGGATTTCAGACTTTTTAGAGGGAAAGCAGGGTTTGTCTGCCAATTCCAAGCAGTCCTATAGATATGATCTGGAACAGTTTTTAGACATGGTAGGGGAACGGATCTCTGAGACCAGTCTCAAGATTTACCAAGCCCAGCTAGCCAATCTAAAAATCAGCGCCCAGAAGCGAAAACTTTCGGCCTGTAACCAATTTCTCTACTTTCTCTATCGAAAAGAAGAAGTGGACAGTTTTTACCGTCTGGAATTAGCCAAACAAGCTGAAAAGAAGACTGAAAAGCCAGAGATTCTAGACCTAGACTCTTTTTGGCAGGAAAGTAATCATCCAGAAGGACGTTTGCTGGCGCTTCTTATCTTGGAAATAGGGCTCTTACCAAGTGAGATTTTAGCCCTTAAGGTTGCAGATATCAATCTGGATTTTCAGGTGTTGCGAATTAACAAGGCTTCCCAACAGAGGATTGTCACCATTCCCACGACCTTGCTTCCAGAATTGGAACCCTTGATGGGGCAGACCTATCTCTTTGAAAGGGGAGGGAAAGCCTATTCTCGTCAGTGGGCCTTTCGTCAGCTGGAGTCCTTTGTTAAGGAGAAAGGTTTCCCAACCCTATCAGCCCAAGCCTTGCGAGAACAGTTCATTCTAAGACAGATAGAAAAGAAGGTCGATTTGTACGAAATTGCAAAAAAATTAGGATTAAAAACAGTCCTGACCATAGAAAAATATAGATAATGGATATTAAATTAAAAGATTTTGAAGGGCCCCTGGACCTGCTCTTGCACCTAGTCTCAAAGTACCAGATGGATATCTACGATGTGCCCATTACAGAAGTTATCGAACAGTATCTAGCCTATGTCTCAACCCTGCAGGCCATGCGTCTGGAAGTGACGGGCGAGTATATGGTCATGGCTAGTCAGCTCATGCTGATCAAGAGTCGCAAGCTCTTGCCAAAGGTAGCAGAAGTGACAGACTTGGAGGATGATCTGGAGCAGGACCTTCTCTCTCAAATCGAAGAATACCGCAAGTTCAAGCTCTTGGGTGAGCACTTGGAGGCTAAGCACCAAGATCGGGCCCAGTACTATTCCAAAGCGCCGACAGAGTTGATTTACGAAGATGCGGAGCTTGTGCATGACAAGACGACCATTGACCTCTTTTTGGCTTTTTCAAATATCCTAGCCAAGAAAAAAGAGGAGTTCGCACAAAATCACACGACTATCCTGCGAGATGAGTATAAGATTGAGGACATGATGGTCATCGTAAAAGAGTCCTTGTCTGGACGAGACCAGTTGCGCTTGCAGGATTTGTTCAAGGAAGCCCAGAATGTACAAGAGGTCATTACCCTCTTTTTGGCAACCCTAGAGTTAATCAAAACTCAGGAACTGATCCTCGTGCAAGAGGAGAGTTTCGGAGATATCTATCTTATGGAAAAGAAGGAAGAAAGTCAAGAGGCACAAAGCTAGACTTGATAGAGAGGAAAGATGAGTACTTTAGCAGAAATAGAAGCGCTCTTGTTTGTGGCAGGTGAAGATGGGATTCGGGTTCGTCAGTTGGCTGAACTCCTCTCACTTCCCCCGACAGGCATCCAACAGAGTTTAGAAAAATTAGCCCATAAGTATGAAAATGACCCAGATTCCAGTTTGGCTTTGATTGAGACAGGTGGAGCTTACAGATTGGTCACCAAGCCTCAATTTGCAGAGATTTTGAAGGAATACTCCAAGGCGCCTATCAACCAGAGTTTGTCTCGGGCTGCCCTTGAGACCTTGTCCATCATTGCCTACAAGCAACCGATTACCCGAATTGAGATTGATGCTATTCGTGGGGTCAATTCTAGTGGAGCTCTAGCTAAGCTACAAGCTTTTGAATTAATAAGAGAAGATGGAAAAAAAGAAGTTTTGGGCCGCCCTAATCTCTATGTGACTACGGATTATTTCCTAGATTACATGGGGATTAACCATTTGGAAGAACTGCCAGTGATTGATGAGCTTGAGATTCAAGCCCAAGAAAGCCAATTATTTGGTGAAAGGATAGAAGAAGATGAGAATCAATAAATATATTGCCCACGCAGGTGTGGCCAGTAGGAGAAAAGCAGAAGAGTTGATCAAGCAAGGCTTGGTAACCGTCAACGGACAGGTAGTACGTGAACTCGCAACCACCATCAAGTCTGGCGATAAGGTCGAAGTTGAAGGTCAACCTATCTATAACGAAGAAAAGGTCTACTACCTGCTCAACAAACCACGCGGTGTGATTTCCAGTGTGACAGATGACAAGGGCCGCAAGACAGTTGTCGATCTCTTGCCCAATGTGAAAGAGCGTATTTACCCTGTGGGGCGTTTGGACTGGGATACATCCGGTGTCTTGATTTTGACCAATGATGGTGATTTTACAGACGAGATGATTCACCCCCGTAATGAGATTGACAAGGTCTATGTCGCGCGTGTTAAAGGTGTGGCCAACAAAGAAAATCTTCGCCCCTTGACCCGTGGTCTTGAGATTGATGGCAAGAAAACCAAGCCAGCTGTTTATGAAATTCTCAAAGTGGATCCAGTTAAAAATCGCTCTGTGGTACAGTTGACTATCCATGAAGGGCGTAATCATCAGGTTAAAAAGATGTTTGAAGCCGTCGGTCTTCAAGTGGATAAGTTGTCTCGGACACGTTTTGGACACCTAGACTTGACTGGTCTCCGTCCAGGTGAAGCCCGTCGCCTCAATAAAAAAGAAATCAGCCAACTACACACCATGGCTGTAACCAAGAAATAATGAAACGAATCTTAATAGCCCCAGTACGCTTTTACCAACGTTTTATCTCACCAGCCTTTCCACCTTCTTGTCGCTTTGAGCCGACTTGTTCCAACTACATGATTCAGGCTATTGAAAAACATGGCTTCAAGGGTGTTTTGATGGGCTTGGCTCGGATTTTGCGTTGTCACCCCTGGTCGAAAACAGGCAAGGACCTCGTCCCAGACCACTTTTCCCTCAGACGAAATCGAGAAGAAAAATAAACCCAACATCACCTGATATTGGGTTTTCTCGCTTATTTCAAAGCTTTTTGAGCGTCTTCAATCATGAGTTTGGTTGATTCAAGACCGCCACCACTTAGATACCAGAGGTCTGGTGTTAGTTGGATGATTTTACCATTTTTAGCGGCAGGAGTTTCAGCGATGAGGGCATTTTCTAGGACGCCATCGTTGCTTGAGTTGTCACCACCGATGGCAAGGGTACGGTTGATCACAAAGAGAATGTCAGGATTGATTTCTTTAATGCTTTCAAAGCTGACTTCTTGTCCGTGGCGAGAGTCTTCGAATTTAGTGTCAGTTGGCTTGAATTTCAAGGTTTGATACAAGAAAGAGAAACGAGATTGGGCACCGAAGGCTGCCATTTTTCCTTCATTAAGGAGGATCGCAAGGGCTTTTTTGTCAGAACTTTCATTTTTAGTAGCGACTTCTTGGATGCTCTTGTCTAGGTTGGCCAATTCTTCCTTAGCTTTCTGTGTACCTGTCTCACCGAAGGCGGCAGCTAGTGATTGGATGTTGGTTTTAGTTGAAGCCCAATAGTCTTCTTTTCCTGTTTCAAAGAGGACGGTTGGAGCGATTTCTTTAAATTTATCTACGAATTTTTGGGTACGTGGTGAAGCAATGATCAAATCTGGTTCAAGAGCGGCAATGGCTTCTAGGTCTGGCTCAACCATGGAACCCACGTTGTTGACATTTCCTGCAAGATCTTTTAGGTAAGTCGGAACAGTTTTTGTAGGCATTCCGACGATATTCTTTTCAAATCCTAAAGCGCGAATAGTATCCGCAGCACCGAGATCAAAGGTCACAATCTTTTCAGGAGCCTTTGAAAGTTTGACCTCATCTAGTGAACTTTTAATGGTTATCTCTGTTGGAGCAGAGCTACTTGACTCTGTCTGGCTAGTGCTTGAGTTTGTATTTGTACTACATGCACCAAGTAGGAGCAAGAAGCTAGCCACTAGGGCAGTGAGATAAAGTTTAAGGGATGTTTTCATGATTTCTCCTTTTTAAAATGTGATAACGATCTAGGGAGTCTCTGGGACTTATTGACCAAGAGACAGAGGTTTCTCTAACATGATTTCTGCTTGTCTAGCTATAGATACAGATCTTTTTGCCATTGATATCAGCCAGAGTGATGGGAATCTCATAAAGTTGGCTGAGCAGGTCAGCCTGCATGATTTGAGCAGTTGTTCCCTTGCAGAAAACTTGGCCGTCTTTGAAGGCGACAATTTCATCCGCATACTGACTGGCTATGTTGATATCGTGGAGGACGATGATAATGGTTTTGCCAAGTTCCTCCACCAGTCGTCGAAGAATCTGCATCATGCTGACGCTTTGCTTGATATCGAGATTGTTAAGCGGTTCGTCTAGCAAGATAAAGTCTGTATCCTGGGCCAGTACCATCGCGATAAAAACACGTTGGAGCTGTCCACCAGACAGGCTATCGATGTAGCGGTCTTTTAAGTTGGTCAGTTCCAGATAGTCCAGAGTTTCTCGGATTTTTTCCCAGTCTTCCGCCCTCAGTCTACCTCGACTGTAGGGAAAACGTCCAAAACTGACCAATTCTTCAACAGTCAATTTGGCTTGGTAATTGATTTTCTGCTTTAGGATGGTAAGCTCTCGAGCCAGTTCTTGCGAATTCCAGCTCTCGATTTCACGGCCTTTGATACTGAGGATTCCTTGATCTTTCTTGGTCAGTCTGCTCATGATGGAAAGAAGAGTCGATTTCCCGGCGCCGTTTGGACCAATAAAGGCTGTCAGTTTCTGAGGACTGACTTCAAGGGAAATGTCTTGCAAAATATCCTGTTTTTGAATGGATTTGTCAATGTTTTCCAGTTTCACTGACGGGCCCTCCTGTAGAGTAAGATAAAGAATAAGAAACCACCCACACTCTCAATGATCATACTGATGCGAATTTCCAGCGCAAAGACTCGTTCGATGAGGGCTTGCCCCAAGGTCAAACTGATAAATCCAATCAGAACGGCTACGATAAAGAGCAACTTGTGTCGATAATCTTTGACGATTAGGTAGGTAAGATTGGCTAGCATAAAGCCGAAGAAGGCCATAGGCCCTACCAAGGCAGTGGCCGTTGAAGTCAAAAGTACGATGCCCCAGAGGAGTTCTCTCTGTTCTTTTTCAACATCGAGTCCCAGTATCTGAGCCGTTTCTCTTTGCAGGTGCAAGACATCTAGAACAACTGCTTTTCGAAAGAAAAAGATTGTCAAAGCGAGGATGATCAGAGAACCGATGGCTAGGATGGGAGTGTTGAGATGCTGAAAGGAGGCAAAGAGACTGTTCTGCAGTTTATCGTATTCATTTGGATCCATCAGAACTTGGAGGAAGGTACTGATATTTCGAAAGAGACTTCCCAGGGCTAGGCAGATTAGCAGGATAAAGACTAGGTCTTGCTTCATCAGCGTCTTTAAGTAGCCTTGTAAGGCGAGAAAGAAGAGGGATTGGATAAGAAGCAAGACTAGAAATTCTAAGATAGGAGACTTCTCAAGTTGAAGAAACTTACTTTCAAAAACCAGTAGTAGAGTTTGCAACAAGACATAGAAGGATTCGATTCCCAAAATACTTGGTGTTAGAAAGCGATTTTCCGTCAGGGTTTGAAAACTAATGGTCGAAATCCCTGTCGCGATGGCTACCAAGAGATAAACGATGATTTTTTGGGAACGTAGCTTCCAGGCAAAGGCAGAGATCTGAGTGATGGGGCAAAAGTAGAGGAGACAAGCCCCGATGGCCAGAATAATGAGAAGGCAGAAGAGTTTGGTATGTTTGCTTTTAAACTGCATCCTTTTGTCCCCCTCTCCATAGAAGTAGGATAAAGACGAGGCTGCCGATGATTCCTAGCAAGAGACTGACAGACAGCTCATAGGGCCGAATCAAGACTCGAGAGAGGATGTCGCAGGCCAGAACCAGATTGGCGCCGACCAATGCGACCATGAGTTTGGTTTGGCTCAGATTATCTCCGTAGCGCTTGCGAACCAGATTGGGAACGATGACTCCGAGAAAAGGCAAGGCACCCACGGTAATCATGGTGACACTAGTTGTTAGTGCCACTAGAAAGAGGGCCAGCTTTTCAAGTAGGGAGTAGGAAATTCCTAAACTCTCGCTGGTTTCCTTGCCCAGATTCATGATGGTGAAGGTTTGGGATAATTTCCAAACGGCTATCAAGATAATGAGGCCTAAGAAGAGCCACTCATACTGATGGGTCTGAATCATGGAGAAGGAGCCCTGGGTCCAGGCCGTCATACTCTGAACCAGATTGAAACGATAGGCGATAACTTCTGTAATGGAACCAATAATCCCACTATAGATGATCCCGATCAAGGGCAACATCCACCTTTCTTTTACAGAAAAAATAGTCATAAAGGCCAGAAAGAAGAGGGTAAATAAGATGGATGAGCCAAAAGCAAAGAGCATCTTTTGGGTCAGACTCGCAGACGGAAAGACAAAGAGGCTTAACACCATTCCCAGTTTGGCGGCTTCTGTCGTTCCGACAGTGCTTGGGGCAGCAAACTGATTTTGGGTGATGGTCTGCATGAGGAGTCCTGCCATGCTCATGCTAGAGGCTGCAAGGAGAATACTGATGGTTCTTGGAAGACGCGACTCTTGAAAGAGAAGCCAAGTCTGTTGGTCAAAAGCAAAGAATTTTTCCCAAGAAAAATCACTGGTTCCAATGGTAATGGAGAGAAAGACCAGGAGTAGAAGTAAGCCTGTTAAAATATGAGAGAGTTTCATGCCCCGTCCTTTCATGTAGATTTGGTATAAAAATACCCTTGGAGATAATGTAACACGATTTTTTTAATCTGTCAATAAATTTTCTGACAATTTAATGTAAAAAATAGGAAAATTCCTGAAATGATATCTGACACTCTATTTTATAGGATAAACTAGTAAAAACCAATCCACCTTCCCACTATCCTTCTCCTATAAAAAGTGGTAAAATGGAGGACAGAAAGAAGGAACTGATATGACAACATTATTTTCAAAAATCAAAGAAGTAACAGAACTTGCTGCGATCTCAGGTCATGAAGCGCCTGTCCGTACCTATCTTCGTGAAAAGTTGACACCGCATGTGGATGAAGTAGTGACAGATGGCTTGGGTGGTATTTTCGGTATCAAGCATTCAGAAGCTACTGATGCACCACGCGTCTTGGTCGCTTCCCACATGGATGAAGTTGGTTTTATGGTCAGCGAGATTAAGCCAGATGGTACCTTCCGTGTCGTTGAAATCGGTGGCTGGAATCCTATGGTGGTCAGCAGCCAACGCTTTAAACTCTTTACTCGTGACGGTCGTGAAATTCCTGTGATCTCAGGTTCTGTCCCTCCACATTTGACTCGTGGAACAGGTGGACCAACCATGCCAGCTATTTCAGATATTGTTTTTGATGGTGGTTTTGCGGACAAGGCTGAAGCAGAAAGTTTTGGAATCCGTCCAGGTGATACCATCGTGCCAGATAGCTCAGCGATCTTAACAGCCAATGAAAAAAATATCATCTCAAAAGCTTGGGATAACCGCTACGGTGTTCTCATGGTAAGCGAGCTTGCAGAAGCTTTGTCAGGCCAAAAACTGGGAAATGAACTCTATCTTGGTTCCAACGTCCAAGAAGAAGTTGGTCTCCGTGGCGCTCATACTTCTACAACTAAGTTTGACCCAGAAGTCTTCCTCGCAGTTGACTGCTCACCTGCTGGTGATGTTTATGGTGGCCAAGGCAAGATTGGGGATGGAACCTTGATTCGCTTCTACGATCCAGGCCATTTGCTCCTCCCAGGTATGAAGGATTTCCTTTTGACAACGGCTGAAGAAGCAGGTATCAAGTACCAATATTACTGTGGAAAAGGCGGAACAGACGCTGGGGCAGCTCATCTGAAAAATGGCGGTGTCCCATCTACAACCATCGGGGTCTGCGCTCGTTATATCCATTCACATCAAACACTTTATGCTATGGATGACTTTATTGAAGCTCAAGCCTTCTTGCAAGCTCTGGTGAAAAAATTGGATCGTTCAACGGTTGATTTGATTAAAAATTATTAAATATAAGGGAGGTGGTCAGGAGATGGTAGAACCAAACCTAGAAAGCCTTATAAGAGAACTCTATAATCATGCTCGTCAGGGCTTGAGTGAAGATTTAGTTGCTGCTCTCCTAGAGACTGCTAAAAAACTACCTACTACAAATGAGCAATTACTAGCAGTCCGACTCTCAGGACTTGTCAATCGTGAATTGCTCACTAATCCCAAACACCCAGCACCTGAATTGATCAACTTGGCGCGCTTTATCAAAAAAGAAGAGGCCAAGTACAGGGGCACTGCAGTTTCTGCTATCATGTTTGGAGAACTCTTTAAAATGCTTTGATTCCACTGTGAATCAAAGTATTTTTTTTATGCTCCAAAAGAAATTCTTAATGAGGAGACGAAAAAACCACCTAAGTAAAGGTGGCTTCTTACCTATTAAATCTGTTCAGCGATGACCTTTTCAGCTAGGTTCATAGCATGGTCAGACACACGAGTGTAGTGGGAAATGATGTCGATAAAGTTGACCCCAGCTTGTGTAGAACACTCACCCTTGTTAAGGCGTTTGATGTGGGTCTTTCTGAGAACACGTTCCATATTGTTGATTTCTTTATGGCGTTCAATCAGACTTTGAGCTTTTTCAATATCGTTATTTTCTACACTATCAAGTGCATCTTTGATAAATGCAGTAGTTTTTTGATAGATATCAGCTAATTCCTCTAGAGCAGCTTCAGAAAAATGAACATCTTTGCGTTGGAGGTAGTCTGTTAGGTTGAGCAAGCCTTCCGCGTGGTCCCCAATCCGTTCCAAATCACGAGATGAATCCAGAATGTTAGTCAACACTTCGCTTTCCTTTTGGCTCAAGGATTCGCTTGAAAGTCTGATGAGGTAACGAGTGAGTTTTTCATCAATGGTGTTGATGGCTTCCTCTGTCTTGTGACCTTTTTCAGCTACCTTTTCATCCAAACCGATGATATAAGTATAAGAAAGGTCAAAAGCTTTGGCTGCATAGTTCCCCAAGTGCAAGAGTTCTTTTTTAGCATTTCCTAGAGCGATAGAAGGAGATTGCTGGATAAGTTGTTCGTCGAGATAAAGGGGCTCGTACTTGACAACCTCGTCTTCACCAGGGATGAGCTTGGTTACAAAGTAGGCCAAGGCTCCGATGAATGGAAATTGTACAATGGTGTTACTTACGTTAAAGGCACCGTGAGAGAAGGCGATCGTCATCTCAGGTGAGAGGTGAAGAAGTGCCTGGAAGTACTCGATCATAGCAGTGAAGGGGCCTAATAAGATTAAGCAAAGAATAGTCCCTAGAACGTTAAAGGTAACGTGGGTTGCTGCAACGCGTTTTGCAGAGACATTGGCTCCAGCTGCCGCGATGATAACGGTTAGGGTTGTCCCGATATTATCCCCGAAGAGAACTGGTAGTGAACCTTTAAGGTCGAGGAAGCCACCTGCATAGAGGCCTTGCAAAATCCCGATTGTAGCCGAAGAGGCCTGAATGAGGACGGTAATCACTGCACCAGCTACTACTCCTAAAATAGGATTTTGTCCCAAGGTTACCATATATTCCTTGAATTGTGGTAAATCTTTAAGTGGGCTCATACCGGCACTGATGAGGTTAAGGGCGTAGAAGATTCCCCCGACACCAAACAGTATGCGCCCGATATTGTTTGCTGTTCTGTTTTTTGTAAAGAAGAGGAACATGGTTCCAAGGAAAATCAAGGGTAAAGCATACTCGCCTAGTTTGAAACCGATGATAAAGGAAGTAACAGTGGTTCCGATGTTGGCTCCCATGATAATTCCGATAGCCTGTCTAAGAGTTAGAAGACTAGCGCTGACCAGCCCAACCGTAATAACTGTAACCCCTGTACTTGACTGAATCAGGGCGGTCACGACAATCCCAACTAGAACACCTAAAAAGGGATTGCTGGTGTACTTGTCAATGTAAAAACGAAGGCGATCTCCAGCAGCTTGTTGCAAACCGTCCCCCATGGTCTTGATACTGTATAAAAACAGTCCTAGACCTCCTAAAAAGTGAAATAAAATTTCCTGCCAATTAATGGACATTTCTTTTTCCTCCGAAAAATAATAACGGAATTTCTCCTATTCTATTTTAAAGGATAATAGGAAATCCCACAAGTGTTTTTCTGTTATTTTAGTAAGAAATCGCTAACTTTTTTAAATTTTTTCCTTAAATAGAGTTCTTACCTCAAGTATAAATGTCTGCAAGGATTATATCCAAATTAAACTGTTTCTTATCCTAGTTATAGTTTTTTTATCAAACGGATTGACAACGCTTTCATATAAGATAGAATGAAGATAATCCTGTTCTGATGATTGATTGTGGGAACAGTTACTTTTTTGTTCTATTAGGAGGATAAGATGAAAGATCTATTTTTTGAAAAACGTTGCCGTTACAGTATTCGTAAGTTGTCGATCGGGGCTTGTTCCTTGATGATTGGTTCAGCTCTATTTGCGAGTCCAGCTCTTGCCGAACAGGTCGCTGTCCCTGAAACAGCTAAACCAGACACCGCAGCTATCGAAAAACAATTATCGGAAACAGAGAATAAAGTAGCTGAGCAACCAATTTCAGAAAACACTCCAGCAATAACGGATTTGGTTAATGAAAAAGAAGAAGCGAAGCCAGCTCTGACAGATAAAACTGAAAAACCTATTCAACCAACTGATAAAGAAGGAGTCAAGCCTGAGGAAGCTCCTCAAGTGGTTGACAATAAAGCCGACAAACCAAGTTTAGCAGACGTTCCTAAAAATGAAGAGAAGAGTCTCCGACCAAAAGAAATCAAGTTTGATACTTGGGAAGATTTGTTGAAATGGGAACCGGGTGCGCGTGAGGATGATCCCATCAATCGTTCCTCAGTTGAACTCGCCAAGCGCCATAGAGGTCAGTTGGTTAACGAAAAAGCAAGCAGAAGAGCCAAAGTTCAGGCGCTAGCAAATACCAACTCAAAGGCTAAAGACCACGCTTCTGTCGGTGGAGAGGAATTCAAGGCCTATGCTTTTGACTATTGGCAATACTTGGATTCAATGGTCTTCTGGGAAGGTCTAGTCCCTACTCCAGATGTCATTGATGCAGGGCACCGCAACGGAGTTCCTGTTTATGGAACACTTTTCTTCAACTGGTCAAACAGCATTGCTGACCAAGAGAAATTTGCCGCTGCTTTGAAACAAGATGAGGATGGCACCTTCCCTATCGCACGAAAACTCGTCGATCTCGCTAAATACTATGGCTTTGATGGCTATTTCATCAACCAGGAGACAACGGGTGAATTGGTAGAACCTCTTGGTGAAAAAATGCGCCAGTTCATGCTCTATACAAAAGAATACGCAGCTAAAGTCAACCATCCAATCAAGTATGCTTGGTACGATGCCATGACCTACAAATATGGTCGTTACCACGAAGATGGTCTAGGCGATTACAACTACCAGTTCATGCAAAAAGAAGGTGACAGGGTTCCTGCAGATCAATTCTTTGCTAACTTCAACTGGAACAAGGAAAAGAATGACCATTCTGTAGAGATGGCTAAATGGCTAGAGCGTAGCCAATATGATGTCTTTGCAGGCTTGGAATTGCAACAAGGTGGCTCTTATAAAACAAAAGTCAAATGGGGTGCCCTCTTAGATGAAAAAGGCAAGTTGCGCTTGTCACTTGGACTTTTTGCGCCAGATACGATTACCAGTCTAGGAAAAACAGGTGAAGATTACCACAAGAACGAAGACATCTTCTTTACAGGTTACCAAGGGGATCCAACGGCTCAAAAACCAGGTGATAAAGAGTGGTATGGAATTGCTAATTTAGTTGCGGACCGCACTCCAGCAGTAGGCCGGACCTTCACTACCTCTTTTAATACAGGTCATGGTAGAAAGTGGTTTGTAGACGGCAAAGTTTCTAAGGATTCTGAGTGGAACTATCGTTCTGTTTCAGGTGTCTTGCCAACATGGCGCTGGTGGCAGACTTCGACGGGGGAAAAACTTCGTGCAGAATATGACTTTACAGATGCCTACAATGGCGGAAATTCCCTTAAATTCTCAGGTGATGTAGCTGGTAAGACGGATCAGGATGTGAATTTGTATTCTACTAAACTAGAAGTAACGGAGAAAACCAAACTTCGGGTTGCTCACAAGGGAGGAAAAGGCTCGAAAGTTTATATGGCCTTCTCTACGACTCCAGACTACAAATTTGAGGATGCAGAGGCATGGAAAGAACTGACTCTTTCTGACAACTGGACAAATGAAGAAATTGACCTTAGCTCACTAGCAGGTAAAACCATCTATGCAGTTAAACTCTTCTTCGAACATGAAGGTGCTGTAAAAGATTATCAGTTCAACCTAGGACAATTAACAATTTCAGACAATCAACAAGCCCCACAAGCACCTACAGGTCTCTCTGTGGTGAAGCAATCTCTTAAGAATGCCCAAGAAGCTGAAGCAGTGGTTCAATTTGCTGGTAACCAAGATGCGGACTTCTATGAAGTCTACGAAAAAGATGGGGATAACTGGCGTTTGTTAACAGGTTCATCTGCTTCAACCATCTACTTGCCAAAAGTTAGCCGTTCTGCTAATGCGACTGGTACAACACAAGAATTAAAAGTCGTTGCAGTTGGTAAAAATGGACTCCGTTCTGAGGCGGCTACAGCATTCTTTAACTGGGGCATGACTGTTCAGGATACAACTCTCCCAAGACCTTTGGCTGAAAATATTGTCCCAGGGGCAACGGTTATTGGTAGCACTTTCCCGAATACTGAAGGCGGGGAAGGCATTGAAGGCATGTTGAACGGTACGATTACAAGTCTGTCAGACAAGTGGTCTTCAGGACAATTGAGCGGTAGTGTCGATATTCGTTTGACTCAACCACGTCGTGTTGTCAGATGGGTAATGGATCATGCGGGAGCTGGTGGTGAGTCTGTTAACGATGGTCTGATGAATACCAAGGACTTTGATCTTTACTACAAGGATACAGATGGTGAGTGGAAGCTAGCTAAGGAAGTCCGTGGCAACAAAGCGCACGTTACGGATATCACTCTTGATAAACCAATCACTGCCCAAGACTGGCGTTTGCATGTCATTACATCTGATAACGGAACACCTTGGAAGGCTATTCGTATCTATAACTGGAAGATGTATGAAACCTTGGACACAGAAAGTCAAAATATTCCAATGGCTAAGGTAGCTGCTCGTTCACTTGGAAACCACCAAGTTCAACTAGGCTTCTCTGATGTTCCAGCAGGTGCGACCATCACTGTTTACGACAAGGCGAATTTACAAACACCAATTGCAACCTTGAAGACTGAAACTGGTGGCGGCCTGGCAACAGCACCATTAGCCTTTGACAAACAACCAAATCTCCTCTATTATCGTACCCAACTACCTGGCAAAGAAATCAGTAACACTTTGGCTGTAGCGATTCCACAGGATGAAAGAAAAATTAAATCTGTCAGCCTTGAAAAAGGACCTAAGAAGGCGGTTTATAAAGAGGGAGAAAAACTCGACCTCAGAGGCGGAACACTCCGTGTTCAATATGAAGGGGGACAAGCCGACGAGCTGATTAACCTCACCCACTCAGGTGTGACTGTATCTGGATACGACGCTCATCAAAAAGGGGAACAGAAGCTCACAGTCAGCTACCTTGGACTTCCAGTTACTGGTGATTTAAACGTACAAGTGACTGGCCAAGATGAAGGAAAACCAAAAGAAGTAGCAGGCTTGTATATTACTCAGAAACCAAAAACAGACTATCTAGTTGGAGAACAACTGGATCTTGCAGAAGGTCGCTTTGGAGTTCTCTATGATGATGAGACAGAAGAGGCTCACAGCTTTACTGATCAAGGTGTTGAAATTACAGGCTACGATGCTCAGAAGACTGGACGCCAGACCTTGACTCTGCATTACAAAGGGCACACAGCTGAGTTCGATGTCTTGGTTTCTCCAAAGGCTGCAGTCAATGATGAGTACCTCAAACAAGAAATTACTGCTGCCCAAGGTCGTCAGTCAACCCTTGCCTATACCTTCTCAAGTGAGGACAAACAAGGAGCGTTAGTAGAGAAGCTCAATGCTGCGAAAGCTGTAGCAGAAAACCATGATGCTAGCCAAGAAGAAGTCAACCGGGCTTTGAATGAGTTGAAACAAGCAGGTGCGGACTTGGATGGCAATCAACGGTATCAAGCTGCTAGAGAAGAATTGGAAGGCTTACTCGAATCTGTCCGTGAAAAAGATTCTCAAGCTGAGTTGATTGCCCAAGCTGAAGCTTTATTGTCTTCACAAACACCAACTCCTCAAGCATTTGCAGACATGAAAGAAAAGCTGAATAAGAAACTAGCTCCTGCAGAAGAAAGCCACCACGTTGGTAGCATGGATCCCAATGAAGTGGTGCCAACAGTAGAGGCATTGCCTGAACTGGTTATTGAAACAGAAACAACAGCCTTCGAACGTCAGGAGCGACCAAACGCCGACCTTATCAAAGGTCAACATCAGCTAGTTCAAGCAGGAGCGGAAGGGCAAGTTCGCCACTTTGTAGAAGTAGATAGCCAAGGCAAACGCACTCTTCGTTCGACTGAGGTAATCAAGGAAGCAATCCCAGAAATCACTGAAGTTGGTACAAAAGTTCTATCGAGCAACCAACCAGCTGAAGGTGTGAAAGATCTAGTTATAGAAATTCCGAAACTAGAAGTTGAAGAAGAATCAGTGGACTTTGAACGCCAAGAACGACCAAACGCCGAGCTTCTCAAAGGACAACGCCGTGTTGTGCAAGCTGGAGTTGAAGGTCAAGTTCGTCGCTTTGTAGAAGTCGATGGTCAGGGCAAACGCACCCTTCATTCGACTGAGGTTCTCAAGGAAGCAATCCCAGAAATTGTTGAAGTTGGAACGAAAGAAGTGGCGCCAAGTCCAGATAAACCTCATGCTGATACCCTCTCTAAAGAGCAAAAGGGACTTCCAGCTACACCAAGTACAAATGCTCCAACTGCAGAAGTGCCTGTCAAAGTTGAAGCAGCAAGCAAACAACTTCCAAATACAGGTACTGAAGTAGATGCAAATCTAGTAGCACTTGGACTTCTTGGAGTTTTAAGTGGTTATGGACTTGTAGCTTGGAAGAAAAAAGAAGATTAAACGACTCAAGATTTCTTGATTCGTTTGAGGGAAAAATAAAAAAAGATTTGATTCTAACTAGAATCAAATCTTTTTTGAGTTTAAGAAGTGAAAATCTTGTTTTTGGGGGGTTAAAATGCATTCCAAATAAATAGGAAGATAAAAATACACCCCCAAGCGTTGCCTGTTCTCTTTTGAATAACGAGCATACCATAAATCAAGATAAAAACAGACAAGGCCTCTAAAATGGCATGGAGATGAAAGCTAATCATCCCATGAATCATCAGACAGATCAGAGCACAAGTTAGGGCTCCGTAATCAAACCAAGTTTGATGTGATGGAAAGCGACAGTTGATTTTGTTTGCAATGACAACATAATTAAAACCTTCCCAGAATCCCCAAACAAGAGCAGTGAAGAGAAAGCCCAAGACATTTGTTGGGAAAGGACTTGTGAGAATTTCTTTGGCAATGAGGATGGATTGAAAAGGGAGATAGGAATGAAGCTGTCCTCTACTGATGAGAAAAAGAAGTAAGGGGAGACAGATAATAGCCGTCTGAATGAGGGTTGGGAGGAAGTGTTTAGCTAGCAAACCATATTGTTTCCAGCTTTCTTTTCTTCGAATCATTACCACGCTCGTCCCCAATCCAGCAACACAAAACTGAAGAGTTGCGAGAAAAAGAAGACGAATCCAGATAGGAAACTCTGTTTGGTGAGAGAAATCAAGTATTTGTTTTTGGAAAAGGAGATATCCTATAAACGAAAGAATTGTCAAAATGGCAATGATATTGAGGTCTTGATCGGCTTCTTTTTGCTTAACTGTCAGAGTATTTTTCATCATTTAGAGCTCCTTATCTTATTTCTTATTATAAAATAATAAAAAATAAAGAGCAATAAAGAACTCGAAAAGTTTAGGGTTTTGCTATCTCTTTTGTTGATTTTGTGATATAATTAACACGTATAAAAAAAGAAGGAGTCATATCTAATGGCAAAATTGACTGTTAAAGACGTTGACTTGAAAGGGAAAAAAGTTCTCGTTCGTGTTGACTTCAACGTACCTGTTAAAGATGGCGTGATTACCAATGACAACCGTATCACTGCAGCTCTTCCAACTATCAAGTACATCCTTGAACAAGGTGGACGTGCAATCCTCTTCTCTCACCTTGGACGTGTAAAAGAAGAAGCAGACAAAGAAGGTAAATCACTTGCTCCTGTAGCTGCTGACTTGGCTGCTAAATTGGGACAAGAAGTTAAATTTATCCCAGGTGTTACACGCGGTGCTGAATTGGAAGCCGCTGTTAACGCTCTTGAAGATGGACAAGTTCTCTTGGTTGAAAACACTCGTTTCGAAGATGTTGATGGCAAGAAAGAATCTAAAAACGATCCTGAACTTGGTAAATACTGGGCATCACTTGGAGATGGCATCTTCGTAAACGATGCATTCGGTACAGCTCACCGTGCACACGCATCTAACGTTGGTATCTCAGCAAACGTTGAAAAAGCAGTTGCTGGATTCCTTCTTGAAAACGAAATTGCCTACATCCAAGAAGCGGTTGAAGCTCCAGAACGTCCATTCGTGGCTATCCTTGGTGGTTCAAAAGTTTCAGACAAGATCGGTGTTATCGAAAACTTGCTTGAAAAAGCTGATAAAGTCCTTATCGGTGGTGGGATGACTTACACATTCTACAAAGCGCAAGGTATCGAAATCGGTAACTCACTTGTAGAAGAAGACAAATTGGATGTCGCTAAAGCTCTTCTTGAAAAAGCAAACGGTAAATTGATCTTGCCAGTTGACTCAAAAGAAGCAAACGCATTTGCGGACTATACTGAAGTGAAAGACACTGAAGGTGAAGCAGTTGATCCAGGCTTCCTTGGATTGGATATCGGTCCTAAATCTATCGCTAAATTCGACGAAGCTTTGACTGGTGCGAAAACAGTTGTATGGAACGGACCTATGGGTGTATTTGAAAACCCTGACTTCCAAGCTGGTACAATCGGTGTGATGGATGCTATCGTGAAACAACCAGGCGTGAAATCAATCATCGGTGGTGGTGACTCAGCTGCCGCAGCGATCAACCTTGGTCGCGCAGACAAGTTCTCATGGATCTCTACTGGTGGTGGAGCATCAATGGAACTTCTTGAAGGTAAAGTATTGCCAGGGTTGGCTGCACTTACAGAAAAATAATCTTTCGTAAATGAAACGATGAAAAGAGGAACTTTGTTTCCTCTTTTTCTTGTAGCTTGAATTAAAAACGTTTCCGATTGATTTTGGCTCATAAAATCAACTAAATTATGATAAAATGGAAATAGAAAGTTGAGATTATGGGTTATTTTAAAAAATATAAATTTGATAAGTCACAGTTCAAGCTTGGTCTACGAACCTTTAAAACCGGAATTGCTGTTTTTTTAGTTCTCTTGATTTTTGGTTTTTTTGGTTGGAAGGGGCTTCAAATTGGGGCTTTGACAGCAGTCTTTAGTTTGAGAGAAAGCTTTGATAAGAGTGTTCATTTTGGAACTTCACGTATCTTAGGAAATAGCATCGGAGGTTTTTATGCTCTTGTCTTTTTCCTCTTAAATACCTTATTTCAAGAAGCCTTTTGGGTGACCTTGCTGATTGTGCCAATCTGCACCATGTTAACCATTATGACAAATGTTGCCATGAACAATAAGGCGGGAGTTATTGGTGGTGTAGCAGCTATGTTGATTATTACCCTATCAATACCGAGCGGAGAAACATTTTTGTACGTGTTTGCTCGTGTATTTGAAACTTTTATGGGTGTTTTTGTGGCAATACTCGTAAATTATGATATTGATCGCTTCAGAAATCTTTTTGAGAAAAAAAGAAAATAATGTTATATTTTGTGACATTATCAATTGACGTATGTCTTTTTTTAGACTATAATAGACAGAAAGAAGGAAATTGTAAATGAAGGAAAGAGAATTTCGCCGAAATATGGCTGTTTTTCCTATCGGCAGTGTGATGAAGTTGACCGATCTATCGGCGCGTCAGATTCGTTATTATGAAGATCAAGAGTTGATAAAGCCTGATCGAAACGAAGGGAACCGTCGCATGTATTCTTTGAATGACATGGATCGTTTGCTTGAAATCAAAGATTATATCTCTGAAGGTTTCAATATCGCTGCCATTAAGAAGAAATATGCTGAACGTGAGGCGAAATCCAAGAAAGCAGTGAGCCCAACGGAAGTGCGTCGTGCGCTTCATAATGAGCTCCTCCAACAGGGACGCTTTGCTTCAGCACAGTCGCCTTTTGGTCGCGGTTAGGCAACCGCAAGTAGTCATACATTAAGGAGAAAAACCATGCCAATCACAGCTGCAGATATTCGTCGTGAAGTCAAGGAAAAAAATGTTACCTTTATTCGTCTCATGTTTTCAGATATTCTGGGAACCATGAAAAACGTCGAAATTCCTGCTACAGATGAACAGTTAGACAAGGTCTTGTCAAATAAAGCCATGTTTGATGGCTCTTCTATTGAAGGTTTTGTACGTATTAATGAGTCAGATATGTACTTGTACCCAGACTTGGATACATGGACAGTCTTTCCTTGGGGAGATGAAAACGGAAGTGTTGCAGGTTTGATCTGTGATGTCTATACAACAGAAGGTGAGCCCTTTGCAGGTGACCCTCGTGGTAATTTGAAGCGTGCGCTTCGTCATATNGAAGAAGTAGGATTCAAATCCTTCAACCTTGGGCCAGAACCAGAATTCTTCCTCTTTAAGCTGGATGAAAATGGCGATCCAACTCTTGAGGTAAATGACAAGGGTGGCTACTTCGACTTGGCCCCTACTGACCTTGCAGACAATACGCGTCGTGAAATCGTAAATGTCTTGACCAAAATGGGATTTGAAGTAGAAGCGAGTCACCACGAGGTTGCGGTTGGACAACATGAAATTGACTTCAAGTATGATGAAGTCCTCCGTGCCTGTGATAAGATTCAAATCTTTAAACTCGTTGTTAAAACCATTGCTCGCAAACATGGTCTTTATGCTACCTTTATGGCGAAACCAAAATTTGGTATTGCTGGATCAGGTATGCACTGCAATATGTCCTTGTTTGATGCAGAAGGAAATAATGCCTTCTTTGATCCAAATGATCCAAAAGGAATGCAGTTGTCTGAAACGGCCTACCATTTCCTTGGTGGTTTGATCAAGCATGCTTATAACTATACTGCCATCATGAACCCAACAGTTAACTCATACAAACGTTTGGTTCCAGGTTATGAAGCGCCTGTTTACATTGCTTGGGCAGGTCGTAACCGCTCTCCGCTAGTTCGTGTACCGGCTTCACGTGGTATGGGAACTCGTCTTGAGTTGCGTTCGGTAGACCCAATGGCAAACCCATACATCGCGATGGCAGTTCTTTTGGAAGTTGGTTTGCACGGTATTGAAAATAAAATCGAAGCACCAGCTCCGATTGAAGAAAATATCTACATCATGACAGCAGAAGAGCGTAAGGAAGCTGGTATTACAGACCTTCCATCAACTCTTCACAACGCTTTGAAAGCTCTGACTGAAGATGAAGTTGTCAGAGCGGCTCTTGGAGAACATATCTATACTAGTTTCCTTGAAGCCAAACGAATCGAATGGGCAAGTTATGCAACCTTCGTTTCACAATGGGAAATTGATAATTATTTAGATCTTTACTAATACTAATATAGAAGAAAGATTGCCTGAGGGCGGTCTTTTTTTCTTGAAATTTATATCGCGATGTGATATATTTTATATAACGAAGTGCGATATATCGAACTGCATTGGAGGTGGTTGTAAATGGAATTAGCAGATAAGATCAGGCGTGTTTACCTTCCCATGACGGAAACGGGCTTTTATATCTTGTTTTGTCTACAGAAGGAGAACCATGGATATGGTATCACACAAAAGGTCAAGGAGATGACAGATTCGCAAGTCCTAATTAGTCCTGGTACTATGTATGGAACCTTGTCAAAAATGGAAAAGGATGGCTTGATTTCCTTTGTTCGCGAAGAGGAAAAACGTAAAATCTATCAGATTACAGACTTGGGACGCAAAGTCTTAGATATTGAATTGAAACGTATTGAACGACTCTATAGAAACAGTCTGGAGGAAGGATGATGGAAAAGAAGGTTATTTATAGAATTGCTACCATTGCGGATTATGATCGAGAGGCTTTATATCTTAGAAAAATGCATGCTAAGGGCTGGAAACTTAGGAAAGTAAGCTATTCTATCTTATTGTTTGTGGTTAAGTATACCTTTGAAAAATGTCAGCCTGAGCAAGCGTCTTATCAGTTGGACTTTTACCCAATGAAAAAATCAGAGAGAGCCTCCTATTTACAATTATTTAAAGACTGTGGCTGGGAGCATATTACAGACTTTAATGGTTTTTCCTACTTTAGAAAAGCACATTCTGAAATTGAATCGGATGCAGAATTTGAAATTTATAATGACGTGGCCGGGAAGTTAGCTGTGGTCAAACGGATTTTAATAATGCGGATGCTTCCTATTTTGCTTCTCTTTTTAGCTCTACTACCGGTTTTCTCAAAGTTTGTCAGTGGAGGTAGTTCTTTCAGTTGGGAAGTATTTTTGATTTTCATAATAGATTATGTTTTATTGATAGTTTTTGCGATTCAGATTTCTTATATTTTTTGGAGATTGTTCCAAAAGTGGAAAGAATTATCTGATAGTTGAAACAATACTTGTTTTCTGATTTGGAGGTCAGGCAATGAATAGCAAAGTACAATTTCGGATTTTCACAATTGTTGATTTGGACAAGGAAGAAGAATATTTGCATGAGATGCACTTGAAAGGTTGGAGGTATAAAACTAACCGTTTTGGTTTTTTCTATTTTGAACAATGCCAACCAGATGATGTCATCTATCATATCTATGATTCTCGCAATCTTAAAAAGTGTAAGCATGAACTGCAAGATTTTAGAAATAGAGGTTGGGAATCGATAGAAACAGGTTTTTGTTCAATTCTTCGTAAATCATCTTCTGATTTACTTCCGGAGGATCAAGTCTATATGAATAAGGGGCTCAGATGGGAAGTTATGCGATATAGACTTCGTTCCTGTACAGCTACTTTCTTAGGTGGTTTTGTTGTCTGTATGAGTTTATTTAGAGAAGATCTTTCTATATCTTTCTTCATTATTTTTGTTCTATACGCTTTCCTGATTTCTTATCTGATCTATGGATATTACAGACTTAAAAGGAAATACCAAGTAGATGAAAGATAAGTTTCTAGGTCCTCAGACTGATTTTTAGCACTCTTGGCAAAAGAGTGCTAATTTTTTGAGTTTTTGTCTTGACATTATCTTTCAAGGGTGTATAATAGAATCATGAGTTAGCACTTGAGTGTATTGAGTGCTAATTGATCAGACAGAGAGGAGTGATGAGATGGTTACAGAGCGTCAGCAGGATATTTTAAATCTGATCATTGACATCTTTACCAAAACGCACGAACCTGTCGGATCCAAAGCCTTGCAAGAGTCTGTTAACTCTAGCAGTGCAACCATTCGTAATGATATGGCGGCTTTAGAAAAGCAAGGTCTGCTTGAGAAAGCTCATACTTCAAGTGGTCGGATGCCAAGTGTTGCTGGTTTTCAGTACTATGTGAAACACTCACTGGATTTCGACAGACTAGCTGAAAATGAGGTTTATGAGATTGTCAAAGCCTTTGATCAGGAATTCTTCAAACTGGAGGATATTCTACAAGAGGCTGCTAATCTACTAACAGACTTGAGTGGTTGTACGGTAGTGGCACTAGATGTTGAGCCCAGCAGACAACGGTTGACAGCCTTTGATATCGTTGTTTTAGGACAACATACAGCCTTGGCAGTATTTACCTTAGACGAATCGCGAACGGTTACCAGTCAGTTTCTGATTCCAAGGAACTTCTTGCAGGAGGATTTGCTGAAGCTTAAGGCAATCATTCAGGAACGTTTCCTCGGTCACACCGTTCTAGATATTCACTACAAGATTCGGACGGAGATTCCGCAGATTATCCAGCGTTACTTCACAACGACGGACAATGTCATCGATCTCTTTGAACACATCTTTAAGGAAATGTTCAACGAAAACATTGTGGTGGCTGGTAAGGTCAATCTCTTGAATTTTGCAAATCTAGCAGCTTATCAGTTCTTTGACCAACCACAGAAAGTGGCTCTGGAGATTCGTGAAAGTCTGCATGAAGATCAAATGCAAAATGTCCGTGTTGCGGACAGTCAAGAGTCTTGTCTAGCAGATCTAGCAGTGATTAGCAGTAAATTCCTTATTCCTTATCGAGGTTTTGGAATTCTTGCCATTATCGGTCCGGTTAATCTGGATTACCAGCAATTGGTTAATCAACTCAATGTTGTCAATCGAGTCTTAACTATGAAACTCACAGATTTTTATCGATATTTGAGTAGTAATCATTATGAGGTGAGTTGAACATGAAATTACATAAATTCCTAAAAAGGAGGCGAAAAATGTCTGAGGAAATAAAAAACGAAGAAGTAAAAGAAGAGGAAGTTGTGGAAACAGTTGAAGAAACAACTCCTGAAAAGTCAGAGTTAGACTTGGCAAATGAACGTGCGGACGAGTTTGAAAATAAATATCTTCGTGCTCATGCAGAAATGCAAAATATCCAGCGCCGAGCTAATGAAGAGCGTCAAAACTTGCAGCGCTATCGTAGTCAAGATTTGGCAAAAGCAATCTTACCATCGCTCGATAACCTAGAACGTGCACTTGCAGTTGAAGGATTGACAGACGATGTCAAAAAAGGATTGGAGATGGTGCAAGAGAGCTTGATTCACGCTTTGAAAGAAGAAGGAATCGAAGAAATCGCAGCTGATGGCGAATTTGACCATAACTATCATATGGCCATCCAAACTCTCCCAGCAGACGATGAACATCCAGCAGATACCATCGCCCAAGTCTTCCAAAAAGGCTACAAACTCCATGACCGTATCCTACGCCCAGCAATGGTAGCGGTCTATAACTAGGCAATTCTGACGGTTGCTGAAGCAACTCGTCAGAAAACGGCAATCGCTATGGCGTTTGCCTAGCCTCCTTACTAACTCGTCGTCGAAATAAAATCGATTTCGACTTCTCGTGTCGCACCATAAATACATTGAAATCTTGTCCGAAACGACAATAAACTATGAAGAAAGATAAAAAAGTAGTTCAGCTTTGCAATAGTGAGCGAAGCGAACTAAAGGCGATACTCTTCGCCGTGGCGTTATTTGCGCAAACTTTGAGACCTTAGGCTCAAAGTTTAGTCAAAGAGATTGACGAAGTCAAGCTCTGACGGCGCCGCCACCTAAGAAGGGTATCAAAAAGAAAGAATATAAAATTTAAGGAGAAAAACACATGTCTAAAATTATCGGTATTGACTTAGGTACAACAAACTCAGCAGTTGCAGTTCTTGAAGGAACTGAAAGCAAAATCATCGCAAACCCAGAAGGGAACCGTACAACTCCATCTGTAGTATCGTTCAAAAACGGAGAAATCATCGTTGGTGATGCTGCGAAACGTCAAGCGGTCACAAACCCAGATACAGTTATCTCTATCAAATCTAAAATGGGAACTTCTGAAAAAGTTTCTGCTAACGGTAAAGAATACACTCCACAAGAAATCTCAGCTATGATCCTTCAATACTTGAAAGGTTACGCTGAAGATTACCTTGGTGAAAAAGTAACTAAAGCAGTTATCACAGTTCCTGCTTACTTTAACGATGCTCAACGTCAAGCAACAAAAGACGCTGGTAAAATCGCTGGTCTTGAAGTAGAACGTATCGTTAACGAACCAACTGCAGCCGCTCTTGCTTACGGTTTGGATAAGACTGACAAAGAAGAAAAAATCTTGGTATTCGACCTTGGTGGTGGTACATTCGACGTATCTATCCTTGAATTGGGTGACGGTGTCTTCGATGTATTGTCAACTGCAGGGGACAACAAACTCGGTGGTGACGACTTTGACCAAAAAATCATCGATCACTTGGTAGCAGAATTCAAGAAAGAAAACGGTATTGACTTGTCTACTGACAAGATGGCAATGCAACGTTTGAAAGATGCGGCTGAAAAAGCTAAGAAAGACCTTTCTGGTGTAACTTCAACACAAATCAGCTTGCCATTCATCACTGCAGGTGAGGCTGGCCCTCTTCACTTGGAAATGACCTTGACTCGTGCGAAATTTGACGATTTGACTCGTGACCTTGTAGAACGTACAAAAGTTCCAGTTCGTCAGGCCCTTTCAGATGCAGGTTTGAGCTTGTCAGAAATCGACGAAGTTATCCTTGTTGGTGGTTCAACTCGTATCCCAGCCGTTGTAGAAGCTGTGAAGGCTGAAACTGGTAAAGAACCAAACAAATCAGTAAACCCTGATGAAGTAGTTGCTATGGGTGCTGCCATCCAAGGTGGTGTGATCACTGGTGATGTGAAAGACGTTGTTCTTCTTGATGTAACGCCATTGTCACTTGGTATCGAAACAATGGGTGGTGTCTTCACAAAACTTATCGATCGCAACACTACAATCCCAACTTCTAAATCACAAGTCTTCTCAACAGCAGCAGACAACCAACCAGCCGTTGATATTCACGTTCTTCAAGGTGAACGCCCAATGGCAGCAGATAACAAGACTCTTGGACGTTTCCAATTGACAGATATCCCAGCTGCACCTCGTGGAATTCCTCAAATCGAAGTAACATTTGACATTGACAAGAACGGTATCGTATCTGTTAAGGCTAAAGACCTTGGAACTCAAAAAGAACAAACTATTGTCATCCAATCAAACTCAGGTTTGACAGACGAAGAAATTGACCGCATGATGAAAGATGCAGAAGCTAACGCTGAAGCAGATAAGAAACGTAAAGAAGAAGTAGACCTTCGTAACGAAGTAGACCAAGCAATCTTTGCGACTGAAAAGACAATCAAGGAAACTGAAGGAAAAGGCTTCGATGCAGAACGTGATGCTGCCCAAGCTGCTCTTGATGACCTTAAGAAAGCGCAAGAAGACAACAACTTGGATGAAATGAAAGCAAAACTTGAAGCGTTGAACGAAAAAGCTCAAGGCCTTGCTGTTAAACTTTACGAACAAGCCGCAGCAGCCCAACAAGCTCAAGCAGGAGCAGAAGGCGCACAAGCAACAGGAAACGCAGGCGATGACGTCGTAGACGGAGAGTTTACGGAGAAATAAGATGTTGAGGCGTTAAGAAAACGAAAGAAAAATAGGAAGCCATCGCCTTGTGCGATGCACAAAAGATGGCTTATCTTTTTTCCGAAGTTTTTAGCCGAAACTCAGTTAAGCATTACTAGTTTGATTTTTAAAACTTGAACGTCGTAATGATAGGAAGAAATCCAGAGGTTGCAACCCAGCCTCTGTTTTTCGGTAAAATAGAGGGTGTAGCTTATGAAAAAAGTACTTTGTGTCCTTTATCCTAATTTTTCTCTTTATGAGATAGCCACTTTAACAAGTACTTTAGCTCTGTCTTTTGACATCACGATTGATTATGTCGCTTCAAATCATTCGATGATTGTCTCTGAAGATGGTTTGCCCTGCCAACCGACGAAGACGTTGAATCAAATACGTCTAGAAGATTATTCTTGTGTCATTTTGCCAGGAATGGTAAATATAGGGTCTGCTCTACAGGATGAAAAATTAAATTCGTTTTTGAGGGGACTCGGCAAGCAGGATATCTTAATTGCAGCCATTTCTTCAGCGCCTATTTTGTTGGCAAAAGCAGGTTTATTGAATGATACGAAATTTACAGGTGGGATTTGGCAAAACTTCTTTGACTATTTTGAATTTGTTCCTCGGGAAAATTTCAAAGCAAAAGCTGTCCTGCAAGATAAAAATATCATTACTGCTATTGGCTTTGCACATCAAGAGTTTGCAAGAAAAGTAATTCTTGGTCTAGGTTTGGCAGAAAATACTGACAACTATTTTAAAGAACAGAACGAATATTCAGAAGAGGACTTGATTTTTACTCTATCGGACAAAGAGTTTGATGAAGTGAAACAGAGTATAGAAAATACTCTCTAATGATTTACTTATAAACTATAGAAAGGAATAAGGGTGTTCGAGTAACTGAACACGGGCTACGGACTGTGTCAAAAAGATAGTTTTTTCTAGGACGTAAGCGTCCGTCGTCAAAACTCTTATTTTGACTGTGTCCGTTTGACGCCCTTTGTATCTTGAATTATGAACAATACTGAATTTTATGATCGTCTGGGGGTGTCAAAAAACGCTTCGGCAGACGAGATCAAAAAGGCTTATCGTAAGCTTTCCAAAAAATACCACCCAGATATCAACAAGGAGCCTGGCGCTGAGGAAAAATATAAGGAAGTTCAAGAAGCCTATGAGACTTTGAGTGACGACCAAAAACGTGCAGCTTACGACCAGTATGGTGCTGCGGGTGCCAACGGTGGCTTTGGTGGTGCTGGCGGTTTTGGTGGCTTTGACGGAGCAGGTGGCTTCGGTGGTTTTGAAGATATCTTTTCAAGTTTTTTCGGAGGAGGCGGAGCTTCACGCAATCCAAACGCTCCTCGTCAAGGGGATGACCTCCAGTACCGTGTGAACTTGACCTTTGAAGAAGCTATCTTCGGAACAGAAAAGGAAGTTAAGTACAACCGTGAAGCAAGCTGTCGTACATGTAATGGATCTGGTGCTAAGCCAGGGACAAGTCCAGTCACTTGTGGACGCTGTCATGGTGCTGGTGTCATTAACGTCGATACGCAGACTCCTCTTGGTATGATGCGTCGCCAAGTAACCTGTGATGTCTGTCATGGTCGCGGAAAAGAAATCAAAGATCCATGTACAACTTGTCACGGTACAGGTCATGAAAAACAAGCTCATAGCGTCCATGTGAAAATCCCTGCTGGTGTGGAAACTGGCCAACAAATCCGCCTAGCTGGTCAAGGTGAAGCAGGCTTTAACGGTGGACCTTACGGGGACTTGTACGTGGTGGTTTCTGTTGAAGCCAGTGATAAATTTGAACGTGAAGGAACAACTATTTTCTACAAGTTGAATCTTAATATTGTCCAAGCAACTCTTGGAGATACTGTGGAAATTCCAACCGTGCATGGAGATGTTGAATTGGTTATCCCAGAAGGAACTCAGACTGGCAAGAAATTCCGTCTACGTGGCAAGGGAGCACCGAGCCTTCGTGGCGGTGCCGTTGGTGACCAATACGTTACTGTCAATGTCGTGACTCCGACAGGTTTGAACGACCGCCAAAAAGCAGCGCTTAAAGAATTCGCAGCTGCAGGTGATTTGAAAGTCAATCCAAAGAAAAAAGGCTTCTTTGACCATATAAAAGATGCCTTTGAAGGAGAATAAAGTAAAAAGAGCCGATCGGCTCTTTTTTTGTATAATCTTGGGAAATTTAGCATCGAGCAATCATTCTCCAATTAGTCTACTATTTATACTTTTGAGTGAGCAAGCCAGCAGTATCCATCTCCTGAATGAGTTGCTTGAATTCCTCTTCCTTTCCAGGCTTAACGGTGACGGTGTCAATGCGCTTAATCGCCGAATTATCCTGAATATCTACTAAGGTCAAAGCTTTTTCATAGAATGCAATTCCCTTTTTAAGACTTTCTTGATCTTTCCAATTTAGAATTGTGTAAGAAGATTTTGATTTCTTTCCTTTTTCTTGGAAATACTTCTCGCCCTCCTCCTTTAAAAATTGTATTAAACCGTGATTGAATAAGTTGTCCCCTACTTTATAGTAGGAAATCTCTCCTGTCTGGAGGACATAGACTTCGAGTCGGTTTTTGGTGAGTTTTGGACTTTCTTTTAGGACGGGGTGGCTATTGATGACATCATCAGAGAAAGTAACATAAAAATGTAAGCCTCCACCCTCAAATTGATACCTTCCATTTGATTCTACTTTCTTAGGAGGCATGTCAAGAGAGATAAAGATTTGTTTTAAGGCTTCATTCCCCTCACGGATGTCACTCGGTGAAGCCTTGAAAAGATTGGCCACTAGTAGAAATGCTAGGGCTGCAAGCAGGCAGAGGCAGCCGCAAGGGATCGCGATGACCTTCGCTAGAACTTTTACAAACTGTTTCATTTTCATTGCCTCCTTTTTCTGTTCAAATCTAGTAACCCAAAATGGAATTAAGGAAAGTTGGAGGCTTTCTTATTCTTGTTTTTCTTCTTGGAGGACCGCCATTCTGGTTTGGAAATCTTTTTCTAAGACTTTGAACTTGTAGGTCAAATCTTTTTGGTATTCCTTGATAAGGGCTTTTTGTTGGTCAATGATTTGCAGGCTGTTTTGGATGATATCCAAATCAGCCTTGATAGCTTCGACGCGGTCAGTTGTATCTAGCACTTCATCCTGAATGGCTTGGCGGTTTTTCACGACAAAATAACTTCCAGCTGCAGCTCCTGCGAATAGCAGTAGATTGGATAGTTTCATGGCATCTCCTTAGGCATTTCTAATGGATTCTGCGACTTGGGCAAGTTTGTCAAAGTCAGGTTCGTGGGCGATAAAGTCAATCTTGAGGTCATCTTCTGCACCGTAGCGAGGTACGAGGTGCACGTGAGTATGAAAGACCGTTTGACCAGCAACTTCCTCGCAGTTGGCGATGATATTCATACCAGCAGCCTTGGTAGCCTTCATGACTTTTTGAGCTACTGTTGGCACTTGGGCAAAGAGTTGGCTGGCACTTGTAGCATCCATTTCCAAAAGATTGCGATAGTGTTCTTTTGGTACGACTAAGGTGTGTCCAGGCGTTACTTGAGAGATATCAAGAAAGGCAAGAACCTGCTCATCCTCGTATACTTTTGAAGCAGGAATCTCCCCTGCGATAATCTTACAAAAAATGCAATCTGACATAAAATCCACCTCTACTGTATTGAATTTTGATATAATATAGCTACATTATACCAGATTCGGAGAAAATATGTTAGAAATTAAAAACCTGACAGGAGGCTATGTTCATGTCCCTGTCTTGAAAGATGTGTCCTTTACAGTTGAAAGTGGGCAGTTAGTCGGTTTGATCGGTCTTAACGGCGCGGGTAAATCAACGACAATCAATGAGATTATTGGTCTCTTGACACCTTACAGTGGGGAAATCAAGATTAATGGTTTGACCCTGCGAGAAGATGCGACTAGCTACCGCAAGCAGATTGGCTACATCCCAGAAACGCCTAGCTTGTATGAGGAATTGACTCTCAGAGAGCATATCGAGACGGTTGCTATGGCTTATGGTATTGAGCAGAATATAGCTTTCGAGCGAGTGGAACCTTTATTAAAAATGTTTCGTTTGGACCAAAAATTAGACTGGTTCCCAGTGCATTTTTCGAAAGGGATGAAGCAGAAGGTCATGATTATCTGTGCTTTTGTGGTGGATCCGAGCCTCTTTATCGTTGATGAGCCTTTCCTTGGCCTCGATCCGCTGGCTATTTCTGACTTGATTCAGCTTCTAGAAGTAGAGAAGCAAAAAGGCAAGTCCATTCTCATGAGTACCCACGTGCTGGATTCAGCGGAGAAGATGTGTGATGCCTTTGTCATCCTCCACAAGGGGGAGGTGCGAGCTCAGGGGAACCTCCAGCAACTCCGCGAAGCCTTTGACATGCCTGAAGCGAGTTTGAATGATATTTACTTGGCTCTGACCAAAGAGGAGGAGCTATGAAAGACTTATTTTTAAGGAGAAAGCAGGCTTTTCGTAAGGAGTGTGTCGGTTATCTGCGTTATGTTCTCAATGACCACTTTGTCTTGTTCCTGTTAGTTCTCATCGGTTTTCTAGCTTACCAGTATAGTCAACTCTTGCAAGATTTTCCTGAAAACCACTGGCCTATTCTCTTGTTTTTAGTAATAGTATCTACTTTGCTTTTGACTTGGGGAGGAATCGCGACCTATATGGAAGGACCTGACAAGCTCTTTCTCTTAGTCAGTGAAGAGGAGGTTAAGTCCCACCTCAAAGGGCAGACGATGCGCTCACTGGTCTTTTGGCTCTTTGTCCAAACCCTTTTCTTGCTTTTATTTGCGCCCTTATTTTTAGCCATGGGCTATGGCTTGCCAGTTTTTTTCATCTATGTGCTTTTATTGGGAACTGGGAAATATCTCCTCTTTCGTCAAAAAGCCAGTAAATTTTTTACTGATACTGGTCTCGACTGGGACTATGTGATCTCCCAAGAAAGCAAGCGCAAGCAAGTTTTGCTTCGTTTCTTTGCTCTCTTTACTCAGGTCAAGGGCGTTTCAAATAGTGTCAAACGTCGCGCTTATCTGGATTTTATCCTTAAAGCAGTTCAGAAAGTGCCGAGCAAGATTTGGCAAAACCTCTATCTTCGTTCTTATCTGCGAAATGGAGACCTCTTTGCCCTCAGTCTCCGCCTCTTACTCCTATCCTTGTTAGCTGTGATCTTCATCGAGCAGTCTTGGATCGCGACAGCAGTAGTAGTTTTATTTAACTATCTCCTGCTCTTTCAGTTACTGGCCCTCTATCATGCCTTTGACTACCAGTACTTGACTCAGCTCTTTCCACTAGAAAAAGGGGAGAAAGAGAAGGGATTGAAACAGATTGTACTCGGTGTGGGAAGTGCAGTTCTTTTGCTGGAATTGCTGGTCGGAGCAGTGGTTTTTCAAGAAAAAATAGCCTTGTTGGCTCTTGTAGGGGCTAGTCTCTTCCTACAATTGTTTTATTTGCCTTACCAACTAAAAAGATTGGTTGACGAATAGACCAAAAACTAGTAGAATAGTAAGGAAACTTTATACGGAGGAAAGAAATGGACTTGGGTGATAATGAGCTAACGCTGACCCCTATCCCTGGGAAGAGTGGCAAAGCTTATATGGGAAGCTACCCTGATGGGAAGCGCGTCTTTGTAAAAATGAACACCTCTCCAATCCTACCTGGCCTAGCCAGAGAACAAATCGCTCCTCAATTACTATGGACTCGTCGTTTGCCAGATGGCCGTGATATGTGTGCTCAGGAATGGCTGACGGGTAAAATCTTGACCCCTTACGATATGAATCGCAAGCAGATCATCAATATCTTGAACCGCCTTCACCGCTCGCGTCCTTTGATGAAGCAGTTGAGCCGTTTGGGATACACCATGGAAACACCAGTTGATTTGCTACGTTCTTGGCAGCAAGGAGTTCCAGAAATCTTGAAGCAGAACCACTATTTGAACAGTGTGATTGCGGAGCTAGGTAAGACGGTTCCAGGTTTTAGGGAAGACCATGCAACGATTGTGCACGGGGATCTTCGTCATAGTAATTGGATTGAGACAGAGAGTGGACTCGTTTATCTAGTGGATTGGGATTCGGTTCGTCTGACGGATCGTATGTTTGATGTGGCGCATTTGCTATGCCACTACATTCCAGATCATCAGTGGCGTCAATGGTTGAGAGACTACGGCTATAAGTACAATCAGACAGTGTTAGATAAATTGTATTGGTATGGTCAGTATTCTTACTTGAACCAGATTGCCAAATACTGTGAAAATCAAGATTTAGACAATGTAAACCGGGAGATTTATGCCTTGCGCGTCTTCCGTGACAAGTATGGAAAGAAGAGATGAGAGTTAGAAATCGTAAAGGGGCGACAGAATTACTAGAGGCCAATCCTCAGTATGTAGTCCTCAATCCCTTGGAAGCTAAAGGGAAATGGCGAGACTTGTTTGGAAATGATCATCCTATTCATGTTGAAGTTGGAAGTGGGAAAGGGGCCTTCGTATCAGGAATGGCCAAGCAAAATCCTGACATCAACTACATCGGGATTGACATCCAAAAGTCGGTATTAAGTTATGCCTTGGATAAGGTATTAGAAGTTGGAGTGCCCAATATCAAGTTGCTGTGGGTAGATGGTTCAGATCTGACCGACTACTTTGAAGACGGTGAGATTGATCGTCTCTACCTAAACTTTTCAGATCCCTGGCCTAAAAAACGCCATGAAAAGCGTCGTTTGACTTACAAGAGTTTCTTGGATACCTTCAAGCGCATCTTGCCTGAGAATGGGGAAATCCATTTCAAGACAGACAATCGTGGCTTATTTGAGTATAGTCTAGTGAGCTTTTCTCAGTATGGGATGAAACTCAATGGTGTTTGGCTGGACTTGCATGCCAGTGATTTTGAAGGCAATGTCATGACAGAATATGAGCAAAAATTCTCCAGCAAAGGTCAAGTGATCTATCGAGTTGAAGCAGAATTTTAAGAAATAGCTTGAAAACCAGCTGTTTGAGTGCTAATGCTTTACATAAATTGACAAACGTGCTATACTGATAGTAAGAATATGAGAAAGAGAGGCGGGGAAATATCTTCGCCTCTTGCTTATGAGGAGGTGGACGCAATCGCAACAATCGTAGAATTAGTCAGAGAAGTTGTAGAACCTGTCATCCAAGCACCTTTCGAGCTCGTGGATATCGAGTATGGAAAGATTGGCAGTGACATGATTCTCAGTATTTTTGTAGATAAACCCGAAGGAATTACCTTGAACGACACGGCAGACTTGACAGAAATCATCAGTCCTGTCTTAGATACCATCAAGCCCGATCCCTTCCCAGAACAATATTTCCTAGAAATCACCAGTCCAGGCTTGGAACGTCCTTTGAAAACCAAGGATGCTGTCGCTGGAGCTGTTGGGAAATACATCCATGTCGGGCTCTACCAAGCCATTGATAAGCAAAAAGTCTTTGAAGGCACCTTGGTATCCTTTGAAGGGGATGAGTTGACTATGGAGTATATGGACAAGACACGTAAGAAAACCGTTCAAATTCCATACAGTTTAGTATCAAAAGCACGTTTAGCAGTAAAACTATAGAAAAGAAAGGATAGCTTTTGAGGATTCAAAAGTAAAAAGAACATGAGTAAAGAAATGCTAGAGGCCTTCCGCATTTTGGAAGAAGACAAGGGAATCAAAAAAGAAGACATCATCGACGCAGTAGTAGAGTCGCTTCGTTCCGCTTATCGCAGACGCTATGGTCAATCTGACAGCGTAGCTATTGACTTCAACGAAAAAACAGGTGACTTTACAGTTTATACTGTCCGTGAAGTTGTTGATGAAGTATTTGATAGCCGTTTGGAAATTAGCTTGAAAGATGCCCTTGCCATTAATTCAGCCTATGAGCTTGGTGACAAAATCAAGTTTGAAGAAGCACCAGCTGAGTTTGGTCGTGTAGCAGCCCAATCTGCTAAACAAACCATCATGGAAAAAATGCGCAAGCAAACACGTGCCATCACCTATAATACTTACAAGGAACATGAACAAGAAATCATGTCTGGTACGGTAGAACGTTTTGACAACCGCTTTATTTACGTCAACCTTGGCAGCATCGAAGCCCAATTGTCAAAACAAGACCAAATCCCTGGAGAAGTTTTTGCTTCCCACGACCGTATTGAGGTTTACGTTTATAAAGTTGAAGACAACCCTCGTGGTGTCAACGTCTTTGTTAGCCGTAGTCATCCAGAAATGATCAAACGCTTGATGGAGCAAGAAATTCCAGAAGTGTATGATGGAACTGTTGAAATCATGAGCGTAGCCCGCGAAGCTGGTGACCGTACGAAAGTTGCCGTTCGTAGCCACAATCCAAACGTGGACGCTATCGGGACAATCGTTGGACGTGGTGGTGCTAATATCAAGAAAATCACCAGCAAATTCCACCCAGCTCGCTACGATGCCAAGAGTGATCGTATGATTCCTGTCGAAGAAAACATCGACGTTATCGAGTGGGTAGCAGATCCAGCTGAATTTATCTACAATGCCATCGCACCTGCAGAGGTTGACCAAGTTATCTTTGATGAAAATGACAGCAAACGTGCCTTGGTCGTTGTACCTGATAACAAACTTTCTCTTGCTATCGGTCGTCGTGGACAAAACGTTCGCTTGGCGGCTCACTTGACAGGTTACCGTATCGATATCAAGTCTGCAAGCGAATTTGAAGCGATGGAAGAAGCAGGTCAAGTGGATTATGCAGCTGCGGACGAATTGACGGAAGAATAAAAGCTGCTAGAGGAGGGAAAGATGAAAACAAGAAAAATCCCTTTGCGCAAGTCTGTTGTATCCAATGAAGTGATTGATAAACGTGATTTGCTCCGCATTGTCAAGAACAAAGAAGGACAGGTCTTTATCGATCCGACAGGCAAGGCCAATGGCCGTGGCGCTTATATCAAGCTAGACAATACAGAAGCCCTAGAGGCCAAAAAGAAGAAAGTCTTTAACCGCAGCTTTAACATGGAAGTGGAAGAAAGCTTTTATGACGAGTTGATCGCCTATGTTGATCACAAAGTGAAAAGAAGAGAGTTAGGACTTGAATAAGCAAAAGATAAGTAATCTCTTGGGACTTGCTCAACGAGCAGGCCGGATCATATCAGGTGAGGAATTGGTGGTCCAGTCCATCCAAGATCAGAAAGCCAAGCTAGTCTTTCTAGCCCATGATGCTGGTCCTAATCTGACCAAGAAGATTCAAGATAAAAGTGACTATTATCAAGTAGAAGTTATAACCGTGTTTTCAACACTGGAATTAAGCATAGCAGTCGGGAAACCGAGAAAGGTTTTGGCTGTGACAGATGCTGGATTTACAAAGAAAATGAGGTCTCTTATGGAATAGAAGAGGAGGACATGATTTGTCTAAGAAAAGATTGTACGAAATCGCAAAAGAACTTGGGAAAGAAAGTAAAGAAGTTGTAGCGCGTGCAAAAGAGTTGGGCTTGGATGTGAAAAGCCACTCATCGAGCGTGGAAGCTACTGCTGCTGAACAAATCGCAGCTAGCTTTAAACCAGCTGCTCCGAAAGCAGAAGCAAAACCTGTGACACCAAAAGCAAGTGTAGAAAAGAAAGCGGAAAAGCCTGCATCAGCTAAACCAGTAGCCGCTAAGGAAGAAAGCAAACCAGCTGCACCTGTAGCTCCTAAGGCAGAAAAAGTAGTGGCCGCAAGACCACAAAGTCGAAACTTCAAGGCGGAGCGTGAGGCGCGTGCCAAAGAACAGGCAGAGCGACGCAAACAAAACAAGGGCAACAACCGTGACCAACAACAAAACGGTAACCGTCCGAAAAACGACGGCCGTAATGGTGGCAAACCTGGTCAAGGAAACCGCGACAACCGCCGTTTTAACGACCAAGGGAAGAAACCACAAGGTCAAGGAAATCGTGGCAATGATCGCCGTCAGCAACAAGACTTCCAGCCAAAACAAGCTGGGCCACGTGTTGACTTTAAAGCCCGTGCAGCAGCCCTAAAAGCAGAGCAAAATGCAGAGTACGCTCGCTCAAGCGAGGAGCGCTTCAAACAATCGCAAGCTGCCAAAGAAGCCTTGGCTCAAGCTAATAAACGCAAGGAACCAGAGGAAATCTTTGAAGAAGCTGCTAAGCTAGCTGAACAAACTCAGCCTGTAGTTGAAGTAGCTCCTGTAGTCAAAGAGGCTGTAGTGGATACACGTCGTAAAAAGCAAGCTCGACCAGACAAAGATCGTGATGATTACGATCATGAAGAAGATGGTCCTAGAAAACAACAAAAGAATCGAAGTAGTCAGAATCAAGTGAGAAATCAAAGAAATAGTAACTGGAATAACAACAAGAAAAATAAAAAAGGGAACAAGCAAAACAACCGTAACCAGACTCCAAAACCTGTTACAGAGCGTAAGTTCCATGAATTGCCAACAGAATTTGAGTATACAGATGGTATGACTGTTGCGGAAATCGCAAAACGTATCAAACGTGAACCAGCTGAAATCGTTAAGAAACTCTTTATGATGGGTGTCATGGCCACACAAAACCAATCCTTGGATGGAGAGACCATCGAACTCCTCATGGTGGATTACGGTATCGAAGCCAAACAAAAGGTTGAAGTGGATAATGCCGACATCGAACGTTTCTTTGTCGAAGATGGCTATCTTAATGAAGATGAATTGGTTGAGCGTCCACCAGTTGTAACCATCATGGGACACGTTGACCATGGTAAAACAACCCTCTTGGATACCCTTCGTAACTCTCGTGTTGCGACAGGTGAAGCAGGTGGTATCACGCAGCATATCGGTGCCTACCAAATCGTGGAAAATGGCAAGAAGATTACCTTCCTTGATACACCAGGACACGCGGCCTTTACCTCTATGCGTGCGCGTGGTGCATCTGTTACCGATATTACTATCTTGGTTGTAGCGGCCGACGACGGGGTTATGCCTCAGACTATCGAAGCCATCAACCACTCAAAAGCGGCAAACGTTCCAATTATCGTGGCTATCAACAAGATTGATAAACCAGGTGCCAACCCAGAACGCGTTATCGGTGAATTGGCAGAGCATGGTGTTATGTCAACAGCTTGGGGTGGTGATTCTGAATTTGTTGAAATCTCAGCTAAATTCAACCAAAACATCGATGAACTCTTGGAAACGGTCCTACTTGTGGCTGAAATCCAAGAACTCAAAGCAGACCCAACAGTGCGTGCGATCGGTACGGTTATCGAAGCGCGCTTGGATAAAGGAAAAGGTGCGGTCGCAACCCTTCTTGTCCAACAAGGTACCTTGAATGTCCAAGACCCAATCGTTGTCGGAAATACCTTCGGTCGTGTCCGTGCCATGACCAATGACCTTGGTCGTCGTGTTAAGGTTGCAGGCCCATCAACGCCGGTTTCTATCACAGGTCTAAACGAAGCGCCAATGGCGGGTGACCATTTTGCCGTTTACGAGGATGAAAAATCTGCGCGTGCAGCAGGTGAAGAGCGTGCGAAACGTGCCCTCATGAAACAACGCCAAGCTACCCAACGTGTCAGCCTTGAAAACCTCTTTGATACGCTTAAAGCTGGTGAACTTAAGTCGGTTAACGTTATCATCAAGGCCGACGTACAAGGTTCTGTTGAAGCCCTTTCTGCCTCACTTCAAAAGATCGATGTAGAAGGTGTCAAAGTTACCATTGTCCACTCGGCAGTCGGTGCTATCAACGAATCTGACGTGACTCTTGCGGAAGCTTCAAATGCCTTTATCGTTGGTTTCAACGTACGCCCTACACCACAAGCGCGTCAACAAGCGGAAGCTGACGATGTAGAAATCCGTCTCCACAGCATTATCTATAAGGTTATCGAAGAGATGGAAGAAGCCATGAAAGGGATGCTTGACCCAGAATTCGAAGAAAAAGTTATCGGTGAAGCAGTTATCCGTGAAACCTTCAAGGTATCTAAAGTGGGAACCATTGGTGGATTCATGGTTATCAACGGTAAGGTTACCCGTGACTCGAAAGTCCGTGTTATCCGTGACGGTGTCGTTATCTATGATGGCGAACTCGCAAGCTTGAAACACTACAAAGACGACGTGAAAGAAGTTACAAACGGTCGTGAAGGTGGATTGATGATTGATGGCTACAATGATATCAAGACTGATGATGTGATTGAGGCCTATGTCATGGAAGAAATCAAGAGATAAGATTTTTGCTCCTTTCTTAGGTGGTGAGGGACGCAAGCAAACCGATGGTTTCATTGCTTATTTTTGAGTCTAGTGTCTCAAAAATCCCCTGTGATGGGACTGATAAATCAGTTCCATCACTTTCACCACAGCGAAAGAAGCGGATGAGTTCAAATTGAACTTCGTTTCAATTTGAGCTGAAAATCAATAAATTTAAAAATAGCTAGGTCTGCTGGCCTAGCTTTTGGTTCAAAGTAGAGAAAGGAATATCATGGCAAATCATTTCCGTACGGATCGTGTGGGCATGGAAATCAAGCGTGAAGTCAATGAGATTTTGCAAAAGAAGGTCCGTGATCCGCGTGTCCAAGGTGTGACCATTACAGATGTTCAGATGTTGGGGGATTTGTCTGTTGCCAAGGTTTACTACACCATTTTGAGTAACCTTGCTTCGGATAACCAAAAAGCTCAAATCGGGCTTGAAAAAGCAACTGGTACCATCAAACGTGAACTTGGTCGCAATTTGAAATTGTACAAAATCCCAGATTTAACCTTCGTCAAAGATGAGTCCATTGAATATGGAAACAAGATTGACGAGATGCTACGCAATCTGGATAAGAACTAAGAAAGAGGGGGAACCCTCTTTTTTAGTGTTTGCTAGTCAGGCTTATGGTATAATATAAGCAGGAAAATCATTTTAGAACATACATGGAGGTCGTCATGGACAATATCATCGATGTGTCAATTCCCGTTGCGGAAGTGGTAGACAAGCATCCAGAAGTCTTGGAAATCCTAGTGGAGCTGGGTTTTAAACCACTTGCTAATCCCTTGATGCGCAATACAGTCGGTCGCAAGGTATCGCTCAAACAGGGTTCTAAGCTCGAAGGAACTCCTATGGACAAGATTGTCCGCACACTGGAAGCGAATGGTTACGAAGTGATTGGATTAGACTAATGGCAGATGAACGGATTCATATCCTACGGGATATTTTGTTAGAATTGCACAACGGCGCATCTCCTGAGTCAGTTCAGGAGCGTTTTGATGCGACCTTTACAGGTGTCTCAGCTATTGAAATTTCCCTCATGGAGCACGAGCTGATGAACTCAGACTCAGGTGTCACCTTTGAAGATGTCATGGAGCTCTGTGATGTCCATGCCAATCTTTTTAAAAATGCTGTTAAGGGCGTCGAAGTGGAGGATACCGAACACCCTGGCCACCCCGTTCGCGTCTTCAAGGATGAAAATCTGGCTCTCCGTGCTGCCTTGATTCGCATTCGGAGATTGTTAGATACCTATGAGTCTATGGAAGACGAGGAAATGCTTGCGGAGATGCGCAAGGGTTTGGTCCGTCAAATGAGGCTTTTGGGGCAATTTGATGTCCACTACCAGCGCAAGGAAGAGCTCTTTTTCCCCATCATGGAGCGCTATGGTCACGATTCACCCCCTAAAGTTATGTGGGGAGTGGATGATCAGATCAGAGAACTCTTTCAGACAGCTCTAGCGACAGCCAAGTCACTACCAGAAGTGCCGATTAGCAGTGTAAAGGAAACCTTCGAAGCTTTTGCGATAGAGTTTGAAAGTATGATTTTCAAGGAAGAGTCCATCCTTCTCATGATTCTCCTTGAGTCTTTCACTCAGGATGACTGGATTCAGATTGCGGAGGAGAGCGATGCCTACGGCTATGCCATCATCCGTCCGTCAGAGAAATGGGTGCCAGAACGTCAGAGTTTTGTCGAGGAAAAGAGTGCAGAGGAGTCCGTGCAGCTAGACACAGCAGAAGGCCAAGTTCAGCAAGTTATCGATACGCCTGAAGGCCAGTTTACTATTACCTTTACCCCTAAGGAAAAGGAAGTGGTGCTGGACCGTCATAGTCAACAGGCTTTTGGCAATGGCTATCTCTCAGTCGAGCAGGCCAACCTCATCCTCAATCATCTTCCCATGGAGATTACCTTTGTCAATAAAGACGACATTTTCCAGTATTACAATGACAATGCGCCAGCTGATGAGATGATTTTCAAACGGACGCCGTCCCAAGTCGGGCGTAATGTAGAACTCTGCCATCCGCCCAAGTACCTAGAAAAGGTGAAGGCCGTTATGAAAGGTCTTCGTGAAGGTAAAAAGGACAAGTATGAAATGTGGTTCAAGTCAGAGTCGCGAGGCAAGTTTGTCCACATCACCTATGTCGCCGTACACGATGAAAACGGAGAATTCCAAGGAGTGTTGGAGTATGTTCAGGATATTCAGCCCTACCGTGAGATTGATACGGACTATTTCCGTGGATTAGAATAAGGAGAATCAATGAGTTACGAACAGGAATTTATGAAGGAATTTGAAGCTTGGGTCAATACCCAGATTATGATCAACGACATGGCGCACAAGGAAAGTCAAAAGGTCTACGAGGAAGATCAAGACGAGCGTGCCAAAGATGCCATGATTCGCTACGAGAGTCGCTTGGATGCCTACCAGTTCTTGCTTGGTAAGTTTGAAAACTTCAAGGCAGGTAAGGGATTTCATGATTTGCCAGAGGGATTGTTTGGCGAGCGAAATTATTAAAATAGTGATACTTTCTTGATTTTTTCCCAAAATCTTGATAGAATATCTTTATTAAATCCTTGTCAGAGCAGGGATTTTTTATTGAAAGGATTTTATCATGTCAAAGAAACTCCAACGTAAAAAACAATTGCGAAATAGCCTTCGTCGTTCAGGTGCATTTTCAAGTACAGTGACCAAGGTTGTAGAAGAGACCAAGAAAGTCGTAAAACATGCAGAGAAGTCTGCCAGCGAAGCAGGAAAAGTTGTCTCTAAGAAAGTGGAACAAGCAGTAGAAGCGACCAAGGAACAAGCTCAAAAAGTAGCTAATTCTGTAGAAGATTTCGCAGCTACTTTGGGTGGTCTCTCAGTAGATCGTGCTAAGACTTTCTATGATGAAGGCATCAAGTCAGCTGCTGATTTTAAAAACTGGACGGAGAAAGAACTCCTTGCCTTGAAAGGAATCGGCCCAGCTACCATTAAGAAATTAAAAGAGCACGGAATCAGCTTCAAGTAATCTTTCTTGTCCCTTGCTTTTCCGAGAAAAAATTGCTACAATAGAGCCATTAGAGGTGTTTTGGATTCCACATTTTACAGAAAGTGGCGGTGCTGAGAAGTCCACAAATGTGTCAAAACTGGTTGCTGATGGATGAAAAATGAAATAAAAAGTCTTTTTGTTTTAAAGACAAGAGTTGCGGGCAACTGCCCGAAGTTGGGTGGTACCGCGGATAAGCACATTCGTCCCTGTCATGTAGATGGCAGGGGCGATTTTTTGTAGAAAGCGAGGCAGGAAAATGACCAGAGCAGAGTTGCCAGAACGAATAGAAACCGAGCGACTTGTCTTGCGAGTCCGTACAGTGGCGGATGCTGAGGATATCTTTGACTATGCCAGTTGTCCAGAAGTCTCTTACCCAGCAGGTTTTCTACCTGTCAAGACCTTGGAAGATGAGATTTATTACCTAGAACATATCCTTCCCGAGCGTAATCAAAAGGATAATCTCCCAGCAGGCTACGGAATTATCGTTAAAGGAACCGATACAATCATTGGTTCTGTCGATTTCCCCTGTCGCTACGAAGACGATGTTCTGGAGATTGGCTATACCTTGCACCCAGACTATTGGGGACGAGGATATGTCCCAGAAGCAGCACGTACCTTGATTGATTTAGCTTTTAAAGAATTGAATCTTCATAAAATTGAATTGTCTTGTTTTGGCTACAATGTCCAAAGTCAACGAGTCGCAGAGAAGCTTGGCTTCACTCTAGAAGCTCGCATAAGGGACCGCAAAGATGCCCAAGGAAATCGCTGTGACAGTCTGATATATGGCTTGCTGAAGAGTGAGTGGGAGAGTTTTTAATGAGTAAGATATATTCTTGTTTTTATATGCTTTAAGGGAGACATGATGAGAAGTAGTCATAATCAAATATTAGATGCCTGGATTACAGTAGAACAATTATCAGAAGGGAATATTGAAAAAAGTGATTCTAAGTATAAGATTTTTCAAGGTGATGATTATCAATCAATATTAAAAGATTTTTTTAAACGTCAAAAATTAAAATCCAGTTCAGGGATTGCTGTTTATTGTGGAATTTTCCCTTTTCGAAAAATTATTGAAGTGTTAAGAGGCAAATACAATTTAAAAGCGACGGAGGAAGAATTGGGAAGAGCTTCTTATAAATTTACTTTTGCTCTATACTTTGATAAAGATTTGAAGTTCTTGGCTGATAAGTTTTTTTTAACCATGAGTGGGCAAATTTTCAAAAATAGGGAATTGCCTAAAGATTTTTTAATAGCAGAAAATGAGCTTCGAGAACAGTTAGGTCAGGCGTTTCTTGATGGAGAGTTCAATGAAGTTTTTAGTAAACTTCTCAAAAAGTATGAGATTTCACCAAGTGATTGCAGATATTATTTTGTTAAGAATTTCGATGACGAAATAAATTTACATTCATTTTTTCTAAAGGATTTGAAATATGCAAAATCAATTTATAATGAAAATCTCAATCGTTATTTATCAGGATCCGATTCTGTAAGGGTCAATCTGGACGGCAATAAAGAATCATCCTATTTTAATCCCAAAGATTTAGAAACTATACTTGAACCGAAAAATTATCCATTAGGAAGATTTCCTAGTAACCCTAAATATGCTCTGTCCATGATGCAACAAGTAGCTGTAAATTTAGCTTCGAATGCGGATGAAGATGTGAGAAGTGTCAATGGTCCTCCGGGAACTGGTAAAACGACACTTTTAAAAGATATTTTTGCAGATCTGGTAACGGAACAGGCGAGAATTATTAGTGAATTATCGGCTCCTAAGCTTAAAGGGAATCTAGTTTGTCATGACAAATCTGATCTTATTGCAAAATTACCAAAAGAAATTGCAGAAAAGGGAATCGTAGTTGCAAGTTCTAATAATGGTGCTGTTAAAAATATTGTTAATGAATTACCCCAAAGAAAAGAAATTTATCAGAAATTAAATTGGTTAGATGAATTAAAGAAAATTGATTATTTTGCTGAAATCAGTAATGATTTATTGTTAGAAGATGAAGATGTTTCTAACGACAAAAAATATTGGGGATTGTTTTCGATAGAAGGTGGAAAAAAACAGAATAGAGACCGTCTGCAAAATGTTTTAAAAGCAATACGACAAGAGTTGAATTCGGATAAATTTCAATCGAATCCATCAGTATACGAAGAGTTTAAAATTCAATATCAGAAGCTATTTGATAAAAGAGAAAAGATGCAAGATATAGCAGATAAGATTCGATTGCATGTAAAATTGAAAAATGCTTACCAGCAGGTTGAGATAGAGTTTCATCAGGATGATGCCCAAAGACGTTCAGAACTATCTAAAATACGGGATAAACATATTCAATTAGAAAATAGTAAAAAGGAAATAGAATCTGAGCTGTTTGAGCATGAGCGTCTTATTTCTATGTTAAATGTTAACAAACAGATAGCAGCACAAGATGTTGAGTTGATAAAATTACAAGCTCCACGTTTCTTATGGTTAAAAAGACTTTTCACACCATCGAAATTAGATACTTATTTTACGAGATTGAATCAAGCGAATGAAAGTCTAAAAGCAGAACTGAAGAAAGTACATGATGAAAGTCAATATTGCCACGGTTTGCAAAAAGAGATAAAAATGCATGAACTTGAATTAAATCAATTGAGTCAAAGGCAACAGAGATATAATGAATGGAAATCTAAACAAGAAGATAAATTAATTCATCATCAGGAAAAAATTTTGAAATTACAATCGGAACTTGCTACATACCCTGTTAAAAAGTTGAATTTTTCTGTTCCATATGAAGAACTACAAGTATCAAATTTTTGGTTTGATGATGACTATCGAGAAGAGCAGAGTCGTTTGTTTATTAAAGCACTGGCAGTTAGGAAGCAATTTATATATGACAATAAAAAGCATTTTGAAAAAGCATTATGGATTTGGGAGAAGCCTCAAAACTATTCAATGAGAGATAATGCTAGTGATTTATATAAAGCTGCGTGGGATTGGGTCAATTTCACTGTTCCAGTTATTAGTACAACTTTTGCAAGCTTTAATTCCATGTTTCGGTGTTTGCCTGAAAATAGTATCGGTAATGTATTTATTGATGAAGCTGGTCAGGCATTACCTCAAGCAAGTGTGGGGGCTATTTTTAGAAGTAAACGTATTATGGCTGTTGGAGATCCTTCTCAAATACAACCAGTACAGACTATGGATAAAAATATTTTAGGATTTTTAGCACAGCACCACAAGATAGCCTTTAAATATCTTGTATCATCAACGCAAGAATTGATGGATTCTGCTAGTAGATATGGTTTTAAAAAACAAGATGGGACATGGATAGGACTTCCTCTCTGGGTTCATCGTCGTTCTAGTGATCCGATGTTCAGTATTTCCAATAAAATTTCTTATGATAATTTAATGGTTCAAGGAAAGGAAGAAGCTCGAGGTCTGGGAGAATGGTTTGACGTTGGTGGAGGTGCTAAGGATAAATTTGTTCCTGAGCAAGCTGATTATTTGAAAGAAGAGTTGCAGAAAAGACATGAGGAATTTGATGATATCTATGTCATTACTCCTTTTAAAAATGTATCGGTTCAACTAGCAAAAGAACTAGATAAAATCGGTTTCACAAAGCGGGAAAATGGAAAACCTATAAATGTAGGGACGGTACATACTTTCCAAGGAAAAGAAAATAAGATTGTATATTTTGTGCTTGGAGCAGATAATATGAGTGAGGGGGCTGCTCGTTGGGCTGTCTCTGAACCCAATATTTTAAACGTTGCAGCGACTAGAGCTAAAGAAGAGTTTTATATTATTGGGAATAAATCTCTTTACAAAGCCACACAGAGCCCTATTATAAGAGATACTATTGATATTTTAGATGCTTATCAAAGTAGCTTAGAAATTAACTAGAAAGGACACACACATGTCTAAAGAACTTTCACCTAAATACAATCCAGCCGAGGTTGAGGCTGGTCGCTACCAAAAATGGCTTGATGCGAATGTTTTCAAGCCTTCAGGCGATAAAAAGGCTAAGCCTTATTCAATCGTGATTCCACCACCAAACGTTACAGGTAAGCTTCACCTTGGTCACGCTTGGGATACAACTTTGCAAGATATCATCATCCGTCAGAAGCGCATGCAAGGTTTTGACACGCTTTGGCTACCAGGGATGGACCACGCTGGGATTGCCACTCAGGCTAAGGTCGAGGAGCGCTTGCGTGGTGAGGGCATTAGCCGTTATGACCTGGGTCGTGAATCTTTCTTGACGAAAGTCTGGGAATGGAAAGATGAATATGCCACTACCATTAAGGAACAATGGGGCAAGATGGGGCTCTCTGTAGACTACTCTCGTGAGCGTTTCACTCTTGACGAAGGTTTGTCAAAAGCTGTCCGTAAGGTCTTTGTCGAGCTTTACAAGAAAGGCTGGATTTACCGTGGTGAGTTTATCATCAACTGGGACCCAGCAGCTCGCACAGCTCTTTCTGATATCGAGGTGATTCACAAGGATGTCGAAGGTGCCTTCTACCACATGAACTACATGCTGGAAGACGGCTCACGCGCTCTTGAAGTTGCGACAACTCGTCCTGAAACTATGTTTGGAGACGTAGCCGTTGCGGTCAATCCAGAAGATCCACGCTACAAGGACTTGATTGGCAAACATGTCATCCTTCCAATCGCTAATAAATTGATCCCAATCGTTGGAGATGAGCATGCAGATCCTGAGTTTGGTACAGGTGTCGTGAAAATCACACCTGCCCACGATCCAAACGACTTCTTGGTTGGTCAACGTCACAACTTGCCACAAGTCAACGTCATGAACGACGACGGAACTATGAACGAGCTTGCCTTCGAATTTGCAGGCATGGACCGTTTTGAAGCTCGTAAGGCAGTCGTTGCCAAGTTGGAAGAAATCGGTGCCCTCGTTAAAATCGAAAAACGTGTCCACAGTGTTGGTCACTCAGAGCGTACAGGTGTCGTGGTTGAGCCACGCTTGTCTACGCAATGGTTCGTTAAGATGGACCAATTGGCGAAAAATGCCATTGCCAACCAAGATACAGAAGACAAAGTAGAATTCTACCCACCTCGTTTCAACGATACCTTCCTCCAATGGATGGAAAATGTCCACGACTGGGTAATCTCTCGTCAGCTCTGGTGGGGCCACCAAATCCCTGCTTGGTACAATGCTGAGGGTGAAATGTACGTCGGTGAGGAAGCTCCAGAAGGCGACGGATGGACTCAAGACGAAGACGTCTTGGATACTTGGTTCAGTTCTGCCCTCTGGCCATTCTCAACCATGGGCTGGCCGGATGTCGATTCAGAAGACTTCAAACGCTACTTCCCAACTTCAACCTTGGTAACAGGTTACGACATCATCTTCTTCTGGGTATCTCGTATGATCTTCCAATCCTTGGAATTCACTGGCCGTCAGCCATTCCAAAACGTTCTGATCCACGGTCTCATTCGTGACGAGCAAGGACGCAAGATGTCTAAATCTCTCGGTAACGGTATTGACCCGATGGACGTCATCGAGAAATACGGTGCTGATGCCCTTCGTTGGTTCCTCTCAAACGGTTCTGCGCCAGGTCAAGACGTGCGCTTCTCTTACGAGAAAATGGATGCTTCGTGGAACTTCATTAACAAGATTTGGAACATCTCTCGCTACATCCTCATGAACAATGAAGGCTTGACCCTTGAGCAAGCAACTGCCAATGTGGAAAAAGTGGTTAACAAGGAAGCTGGAAACGTCACAGACCGTTGGATTCTCCACAACCTCAATGAAACGATTGGTAAGGTCACTGAAAACTTTGATAAGTTTGAGTTTGGTGTTGCTGGACACATCCTCTACAACTTCATCTGGGACGAGTTTGCGGACTGGTACGTTGAATTGACCAAGGAAGTCCTTTATAGCGATAACGAAGAAGAGAAAGTTATCACACGTTCTGTTCTCCTTTACACTTTGGACAAGATCCTTCGTCTCCTTCACCCAATCATGCCATTCGTGACAGAGGAAATCTTTGGACAAATCTCAGAAGGCTCTATCGTTACAGCAGCATACCCAACTGTCAACCCAGCCTTTGAAGACCTGACTGCTCACACTGGTGTTGAAAGCCTCAAAGACTTGATCCGTGCTGTACGTAATGCGCGTGCGGAAGTGAACGTAGCACCAAGCAAGCCTATCACCATCCTTGTTAAAACAAGCGATAGCGACTTGGAAGCCTTCTTTAACAGCAATGTCAACTATATCAAACGCTTCACAAATCCAGAACACTTGGAAATCGCATCAACCATCTCTGCGCCAGAACTCGCGATGTCAAGTGTCATCACAGGAGCAGAAATCTACTTGCCACTGGCTGACCTCCTCAATGTCGAAGAAGAACTCGCTCGTCTCGACAAGGAACTGGCTAAATGGCAAAAAGAACTGGATATGGTCGGTAAAAAGCTCTCTAACGAACGCTTCGTAGCCAACGCCAAACCAGAAGTCGTCCAAAAAGAACGCGACAAACAAGCCGACTACCAAGTCAAGTACGATGCGACCGTAGCACGTATTGATGAGATGAAGAAGTTGGTGAAATAAACACAGAAACACGGTGATGAGCCGTGTTTTTTGGTATAATGAATTAAGGCTATTGATTGGAGTGTTTGATTTAATTATGTTTGATTTAATTGTGCCGTCGTTATTTATAGGTTTATCAATTTATTTTTTATGTAAAAAGATTGGAATTTTTGATTGGATTTTATACTTTATTTTGTATTATATTTTTGCTAATGTTATAGGTCTCTTCGTAAAAAATGATATTTTAATTATGAATTTTGCCAATCTATTGTTGCTTTGTTTAATAATTCCTTTATTTTTATTCTTAGGAACTTTTTATAATAGATCCTTAACTTTCATACAAAAAGTTTTTGCCTATATTTTTTATGCTTTTTTTTTAATTATATATAGTTCTAATATTTCAAAATTTGTACTTTCATTTGAATTAGAATATAAAATTTTATTTTATTTTTTTATCATGTTTTTACCAATTAAATTATTTGTTAGAGGAGTACCAATTTTTCTTTCAGAGAATAATTGTATAAAGAATTGGTTTAATCCATTTTTAAGTCGATTTAAAAATATTAAACAAAATGTTTTAGTAGATAATTTTGATTTTTATACAAACATGTTAGCTATCATAAGCTTTATTTTAATCTATCTTATAATTAGATTTAATCCTTTAAATATTAAGTTTATAGGCTCTGAATGGGAAAATAATTTTTCTGATGGTTTATTTTCTATAATAAAGAATGCAACCCCTATACTTTCTTTATATGGGATGTACTTTGGATTTCTTCAATTTGTAGCTAATACTGCTGAAGAATATATTTATATGGGCGAGAATAAATTAAATTATATATTAAATCGNTCTTTTGCTTATCAGTTAAGCAAATCGAAGGTGTTTTACTTTTTTATTCTGTCTTTTTGTTTAATTCCATTTGTCTCTATTATTCTAAATAGAAATATTCTATTGATTAATTTTCAAAAAGATCTAAATATTATCTGGCAAATAGATTTCTTCTTTTTATTATTTCTGTATCTTTTTTTGGTCATAACAATGATTAAAACAGTAAGTACAACTATTGAATTAAGAATTGGTCAAGGAAAGTGGATTGAAACAAAAATCCTTACTAATTATAAAATTTTTTATGCAAATCTATTTTGGCGTTCTTATAGGTTAGGTGAGCCATCTCTGTTTTTTAATAGTTTAGAAAAGGATTTAAATAAAATAAATGAGTATAGCGAAGCAGATCAATTGCTAAACGGTGTTTTTGATAGAATATTTGAAGAATTTAAATATAAGTTCTTTAATGAGAGATGGACTAATTTAAATATACCTGAGTTGCTAATATATTATTCAGAATATATTAAGGAGTTTACGAACTTTATGAAGAAAAGGAATAAAGGTCAAACTATTTCTTCAAACAGTTGGTTCTATATA
>NZ_RJPI01000010.1:0-90524 GCF_003943385.1 Streptococcus oralis | reverse complement strand
GGCAGACGCACAGGACTTAAAATCCTGCGATTGGAAACGATCGTACCGGTTCGATCCCGGTCCTCGGCATATAATAATGAGCACCCTTAGCTCAACTGGATAGAGTACCTGACTACGAATCAGGCGGTTAGAGGTTCGAATCCTCTAGGGTGCATTTTTTCTATTTAACTCGGGAAGTAGCTCAGCTTGGTAGAGTACTTGGTTTGGGACCAAGGTGTCGCAGGTTCGAATCCTGTCTTCCCGATTGATGGCGGTGTAGCTCAGCTGGCTAGAGCGTCCGGTTCATACCCGGGAGGTCGGGGGTTCGATCCCCTTCGCCGCTATAAAGATCTTGTTGGACCTTTAGCTCAGCTGGTTAGAGCTCTCGGCTCATAACCGAGTGGTCGTAGGTTCAAGTCCTACAAGGTCCATTGTATATTTTGGAGGATTACCCAAGTCTGGCTGAAGGGAACGGTCTTGAAAACCGTCAGGCGTGTAAAAGCGTGCGTGGGTTCGAATCCCACATCCTCCTTTTATTATTAACGCGGGATGGAGCAGCTCGGTAGCTCGTCGGGCTCATAACCCGAAGGTCGTAGGTTCAAATCCTGCTCCCGCAATTTGGCTCGGTAGCTCAGTTGGTAGAGCAATGGATTGAAGCTCCATGTGTCGGCGGTTCGATTCCGTCTCGCGCCATTTTATAATAGTTATGCGGGTGTAGTTTAGTGGTAAAACTACAGCCTTCCAAGCTGTTGTCGCGAGTTCGATTCTCGTCACCCGCTTTGAACTTTGTTCAAATTACCAAGTTTTTGACTTGGGCGCGTAGCTCAGGTGGTTAGAGCGCACGCCTGATAAGCGTGAGGTCGGTGGTTCGAGTCCACTCGTGCCCATTAATAGGAGAATTACTCAAGAGGCTGAAGAGGACGGTTTGCTAAATCGTTAGGTCGGGTAACTGGCGCGGGGGTTCGAATCCCCCATTCTCCGTATACAGGAGCTATAAAGCGAGTGTACGAGTTTAAATCAACTTATACCTATTAATTAAATATTTTGGAGAATTACTCAAGAGGCTGAAGAGGACGGTTTGCTAAATCGTTAGGTCGGGTAACTGGCGCGGGGGTTCGAATCCCCCATTCTCCGTGATATAATTTGAGAATCTTTGTCAACTCTAGTGGGTTGGTGAAAAGTCATATTCTGGAGAGAGCCACATTGGCACTCTCTTTTTTTGGCTCCTTATCCTTGAGAAAGGTTTGAAAGACAGCCTGAAAGCGAGGGTGGACCAGCTTGAGATTATTTTTAATGAGTTCGAAAAAATTCTCTGCCTCCTTGTTCTGAAAGTTAAAAAGCAAGAGCTGATAGAGATTATAGTGTTTTTTCAGGTCTGGCGATAAAAGCGTTTATGACTTAGTTTCCGACTCTCCTGTTGGATGAGTTTCCAGTAGCGTTTGATTGCCTTATATTCGTGCGATCTCCTATCAAACTGATTCATGATTTGGATGCGAAGGCAGCTCATAGCACTGCCGAGATTTTGTACAATGTGAAAGCAATCGAGGATGATTTTAGCAGAAGGAAAGAGTTTCTTAGCGATGTCGTAGTAGGAGCTAAATATGTCCATTGTAATGACTTTCATTCCATTTCGGACCTGTCTAGAATAACGAAGGAAATGATTGCGAATCGTTGCTTGAGTCCGTCCGTCTAAGATAGCTAGGATCTTATTTGAATAAAAATCTTGTGCAATGAAGCTCATCTTGCCTTTCTTGAATCTGTATTTATCCCAAGACATGTGAGTTGGAAGATAAATCTGTCTTGAATTTAAACTCTTTCAGTTTACGAATGACGGTGGAAGTGGAGATAGCCAAGCTTTCAGCGATGACCGTCATAGGGACTTTCTCGATTAATTTTTGAGCGATTTGGTGGTTTTTCTTGACTAAGGGAGTCTCTGAGACAACCATTTTTTTACAGACTTTACAGCGGAAGCGCCGTTTCCTTAGACGAATTAGAATTTTGTATCCCGCACATTCTAGATAAGGGATTTTAGTTCTTTTGAAAATCATATTTCTTCAGTGATTTCCTTGTGGGTATCCATATTGAAAATATCCACACTCTTGATGTTAGGGTCTTTAACGTCTAGTAGGTTTGTGATAAAATGTAATGGTTCCATAAGATTCTTTCTAATGATGGTTTGGTCGCTTTTCATTATAGATCTTTTGGGACTTTTTTCTAGGCATCTCCATAGTGGTTTTACTCACTACAGAATTATAGAGCTCTATTATCTAATGCTGTTTCAGTAACTTTCATACTAGAAAAAATCATAAATAGACTAGATTTAGTGGTATACTAAGGTTAGAGACTTTAAGTGGCTGGGGATAATCGAGATGAAAAATGGAGTAAAATTTCATAGTATTTTTTATAGATTTATACTATTTATCTTTGTAGTATTTCTAACTGTGATTTCAATGATTTTAGATGCAAAAAAAGCGCAAATTCGCTTTTTTAACCTATCCTTGACTATCGGACAAGAGGAGTTGAAGGTTGTTACAGTTGCGGTTTTGCTCCTTACTTTTCTTCTATCTTTCTTGTTCAAATGGAAGTGTTTAATCCATAAAACTGGGATTTATCTAAGAAAAATTGATTTATTTATAGCTTGGGATGAGATTAGAGGTTTTAGCCATGTCTGGATAAATGAATATCATCGTGGACCTCATGGTTTCCCGTTCTATAATCGTAAGACGCTGGTTATTTATAGAGAAAATTATCAACCGATTTGCCTTTATAATATTTCAATATTGGCCTTATATGTGGCTAAATGTTATCATCCAAAATTGAAAACCAATATAGTCTCAGCAACGTTAACAAGTCTCTTCAATATGGCTTTAAATACATGGTTCTTGTACGAGATGTTGAGTAAACATTTGGTGAATATAAAAGCTGAAGTCTTTATGTTTTGGCTGCTTTTGTATGCTGTTAAAGTTTTTGCACTTCCATTGGTCATGCTTGGACACGAAAATCACTGCTATGGGGTTTCTTTGGCACATAGCACGGCATATAAAAAGAATGCCTCAAAAGCTATCCACCTGTAAATTGTTGATAGGAAGCTAGCTATTTATATATCTGTTACTTTTCTACATTCAAAAAGCACTATATGTTGCTAGTTGAGGTTCTAGACATCATATAGTGCCGTTGTTAAGTCCAGCTAGTGAGTGAGATTTCACCACTATTGAGCCAGATTTCTGTCTGGTCATCAAGCTGGATAAGGAGTTGTCCTTTGTCGGAGATGTCCTTGGCGACTCCTTTTTTTTCAGTCTGTTCTTGGATAAAACTGACCTCTCTTCCTAGAACAAGAGAGTGTTCTTTATAAAGATAGAGTAGTTCTTCGGGTGCTGTTTGGTAGAAACAACGCCAAATTTCTGAGATTAGTTCGTTTCGTGTGATAGGAGCTGGTGGTGTAAAGAGACTTCCAGCTTTTTCTTTTATCTCTTTTGGAAAATCGCTGATGGCAAAGTTGATTCCAACGCCGATAATGACGTCTGTTACTAGGCCTGTTTCCACGGACGTCATAGCTTCGGTGAGGATACCTGCTATTTTTTTATTTTTAAAGTAGATATCATTTACCCATTTGATACCCACGTCAATCAAGGTGAGGTTTTTAATGGCTTTGTAAATGGCACCTGCTGTAAGTAATGTGTAGGCAGGAAGCTGGTCATAGGTGAGATTTGGCTGAATATGTAATGACATATAAATACCCCCCTGAGCAGGAGAGTAGTAAGGGCGTTGAAAGCGGCCACGACCTGCTGTTTGACATGTGGAAAGATAGAGACTATTTCCCAGGCTTCCACCTTCAATACCTTCTTTTGCATCTGTTTGAGTAGATTTTGTTTCAGGTTTGTAGCGAATGGTTAAGTTGGTGTTCTCTTGAATCAAATCAGGCAATATCAGATCGCCTTGAATAAGCTTGTAGCCTCTATTTTTGATACTGTCAATTTCTAAGCCTTCTTGTTGGAGACGTTGGATAGCTTTCCATATGGATGTACGGCTTAGATTCAGTTCTTCTCCGATCTTTTCTCCGCTAACATAGTTGTTTTCTCTAGCTAATATTTGGTAGACTAGTTGGTGTGATTTCATTGATTTTCCTTTCTAGCTAAGAGGGAGTGAGAGTATTCATTTCGAGTTTGACTAGGTGTTTTATGAAAAAACTGCTTGTAAGCTTTCGAGAAATGGAGTGGATCTGAAAAACCCACGGAGTATGCAATGACTTTGATCGTTTCGTTGGTATGTTCTAGTAACTGTTGCGCACGGTTCATTCGAACGAAAAGCAAATATTCTTTTGGAGAGAGTTGGTGAAATTCTTTAAACACACTGGTTAAGTAACTTCTATGAACCGATAGCTCTTTTGCTAAATCTTGAATTGTGAGTGATTGAGGGGAGTGACTATCTATCAATCGTTTGCAGTCAAGATAGAGTTGGTGGGTTGATGAAATATTCTTTTTTTTCTGATTAGGAGCAATAGTTCCTAGATGAAACATTAGTTCATGGAGTTGTCCCATGATGTGGAGTTGTGCTAGTTCGTTTGATTTTGTTACCTGAGCGAAGCGGACAATGTCTGAGATGAGTTTTGCAGTAGTCTGGGTATGACAAGTTTCAGACTGGATGAGATAGGATTGGTCAGAAATTTGAGAGAGAGCAAAATAGTCGGGAGCTTTCCCTCCAGTGATTCCTAACCAGTAGTAGGGCCCAAGGTTCTTCACTATCTGCTTGATAGAAGGTTAATTCATCTGGTTTTAGTAAAAAGAAATCTCCTGTCTTTAAATCAACAATTTTACCCTTGGAATGAAATTTTCCTTGTCCTTTAGTAATGTAATGTAGTACATAGGTATCTCGAATAGCTGGACCAAAAGAGTAGTTAGGTGTGCATTCTTCATATCCATAAAAGCTTAGGGAAAGGTCGATTGTTCCAGTCTGATATTCTGAAAAAACTAGCATGTGCTACCTCCTACCTAACATTTTACCATATTTTATAGACATTTCTCTATTTTAGAAAGCGCTTTTATGTGATAAAATTTTATCAAGAAATTGATGAGGTACAATTTATGGGAATTCGGATAGAAAATAATCTATTTTACGTTGAGAGCAAAGGTCTAAGCTTGATTATTGAAAATAGGGATGGGTTCTTACTATTGAAACATTTAGGAAAGACAATTAAGAACTATAAAGGAGCTAATAGTGTTTACGAACGCGATCATGCTTTTTCTGGTAATCCAATAGCTACTAATCGAACCTTTAGTTTGGATACGCAACGTCAAATTTTTGGACAACATGGTTTGGGTGACTTTAGAAAACCAACTTTACAGATTCAGCACGATGCAACTGAAGTGACAGATTTTCGATTTGTAGAAGCAAGGATTTTAAAAGGTCAGAATGAACCAAAGGGTTTACCTTCTCCACACAGCATGGACGATACAGAGACTCTTGCCTTGATTTTAAAAGATTCTAAGGCTCAACTTAGTCTGACTTTGTATTATACTGCTTTTGATAATGATGCGACAATTGCTAGCTACAGCAAATTGGAGAATAATAGTAATCAGGAAGTTGTCATCCACAAGGACTTTTCTTTTATGGCTGATTTTCCCGTTGCGGCTTACGAGATTGTAACTCTGCAGGGTGCTTATGCTCGTGAAAAGACTGTTCGACGTCAACAGGTAGAACAAGGAATCTTTTCAATTAGTTCGAGCCGTGGTGCTTCTGGTCATGCTCAAACACCAGCTCTTCTATTATGTGATCAAGGAGTCACAGAGGATGCTGGAAATGTGTTTGCTATTCAACTAATGTATAGTGGAAACTTTGAAGCTTTTGTCCAAAAGAATCAACTGAATGAAGTTCGGGTGGCTATTGGCATTAATCCAGAAAATTTTTCTTGGAAGTTAGATCCTGAGGAAAACTTTGAAACACCGGTAGCTTTAGTGACCTTTTCAGATCAGGGATTAACTGGTATTAGTCATGAAAGTCAGAATTTTGTACTTAAGCACATTATGCCAAGTCAGTTTTCTAAAAAAGAACGTCCAATTCTAATCAATAACTGGGAAGCTACTTACTTTGATTTTCAGAGAGAAAAACTGTTAGAGTTGGCAGATGAGGCTAAGAAAGTTGGAATTGAACTTTTTGTATTAGATGATGGGTGGTTTGGCGATCGCTTTGATGATAATCGTGCTTTAGGTGATTGGGTTGTTAATGAGAAAAAACTGGGTGGAAGCCTAGAAAGTCTGATTTCAGCGATCCATGAAAGAGGTTTGCAGTTTGGGCTTTGGTTAGAACCGGAGATGATTTCTGTTGATAGCGATTTGTATCGTAAACATCCTGACTGGGCCATTCAGGTTCCAGGATATGAGCATACTTACTCTCGGAATCAATTGGTACTTAATCTTGCGAATTCTCAGGTAGTAGAATATTTGAAAAATGTCTTAGATGAACTCCTCTCTCATCATAAAATTGACTACATCAAATGGGATATGAACCGCAATATCACTAATCTGGGGAATGGTTCAGTTTATCTGGAAACCCAGATGCAATCTCATCAGTATATGTTGGGGCTTTATGAACTTGTTTCTTATCTGACAGAGAAGCACGGCCATATTCTCTTTGAGTCCTGCTCTGGGGGTGGAGGCAGAAATGATCTTGGTATGATGCGTTATTTCCCACAAGTCTGGGCTAGTGATAATACTGATGCTATTGCACGTTTACCAATCCAATATGGTTCATCCTATCTCTATCCAACCATTTCTATGGGGGCTCATGTGTCAGCAGTGCCAAATCATCAGATGGGACGAACGACACCATTGGAAACTCGTGGTCATGTGGCAATGATGGGAAATCTCGGCTATGAGCTTGATTTGACAAGTTTATCAGATGAAGAGAAGGCTGAGATTGCTAATCAGGTGAACTTGTATAAAGAATTGCGACCAGTAGTCCAGTTGGGGAATCAGTATAGGTTAATCAATCCCAATGCTGAATCCAATGAAGCAGCTGTGCAATTTAACTATGGAAATCAAACGATTGTGACCTACGTCCGAGTCCTGTCAGTTGTGGAAACAATGGAAACCACCTTGAAACTGAAAGACTTAGAAGTGGAAGGGCTTTATGAGCTGGAAGGGACAAACATTGTTTACTCGGGTGCAGAGCTCATGTATGCAGGTTTAACTGTTACCCTATCACCAGGAGATTTTTTGAGTAGACAGTATAAATTCAAAAGACTATAATAAAAGCGTATAAATTTATCAAGGAGGCATTCCAATGAAATGGTATAAGAAAGCAGGTTTTCTTTTAGTAGCTGTGGCAAGTTTACTAGGCCTAGTGGCTTGTGGTCAGAACAATCAATCAGCTGATGGTAAGGTAACGATTGAGTTTTTTAACCAGAAGACCGAGATGGCAGATACCTTGCAAAGGATAGTGGATGATTTTGAGAAGGAACACCCTAATATTGATGTAAAGCTGACTACAGTACCTTCAGCTGGAATTGTTCTAAAGACTCGGATTTTATCAGGAGATGTTCCAGATATTATTAATGTCTATCCTCAAAATATGGATTTTCAGGAGTGGGCGAAGGCAGGCTATTTTGCAGATATGACAGAAAAACCCTATCTTGAGAACATCAAGAATGACTATGCCGAAAAGTATGCAATCAATAACAAGATTTATAGTGTGCCATTAACAGCCAACCTTTATGGAATCTATTACAATAAAACGAAGTTTAAAGAATTAGGACTTGAGGAACCGAAGACTTTTAAAGAATTTCAAGAGATTGTTAAAAAGATAAAAGATAGTGGGAATTCTCCATTTGCGGTTGCAGGCAATGAAGGCTGGACATTAAATGGTTACCACCAACTTTCTCTCATTACTCTTACAGGTAGTGGAGACGCGGCTAATAACTATCTTCGCTTTTCAAAACCAAACGCGATCTCTGCAGATGATGCTATTTTAAAAGCAGATGCAGAACGACTCGATTTATTAGCAGATAATGCTCAAGATGGTTGGCGTGGTGCCTCTTATAATGATTCGGTGGTAGCATTTTCGAGTGAAAAAGCTTTGATGATGCCACAAGGATCATGGGCATTAGCGGCAATTAATCAACAGGATCCAAAATTTGAGGTAGGGATGTTTGCCTTTCCTGGAGAAGAAGTAGGAGAAGAAGTCACTGTTGGTGCAGGAGATATGGCATTATCAACTTCAGCTACTTCCAAACACCCTAAGGAAACCGAAGAATTTATCAGCTATATGACTAGTCCAAAAGCTATGCAGTCATACTATGATGTAGATGGATCACCTGTTGCGGTAAAAGGCATACAGGAAAAAGAAGATTCAGCGCTTGCAGCTATTTCTAAACTGGCATTTACGGACAAACATTATGTTTGGTTGGGCCAACGCTGGAACTCTGAAGAAGACTTTTTTAATCTAAGTGCAGGTTACCTGATGGATAAAAATCTGAAAAATATGGCAAACAATCTCAATGCTTTCTTTAATCCAATGAAGGCAGATTTGGACTAGAATAGGAGTTAAGATGATATGGCTATTCGAAAATTTTTAAATAAATACTGGGGTTGGACATTTTTGCTTATCCCGCTTGCTTTACAAGCTATCTTCTTTTACTTTCCAATGGTACAAGGTGCTTTCTATAGTTTGACTAACTGGACTGGATTGACCTATAATTATAAATTTGTTGGTTTGAATAACTACAAATTGCTGATGATTGATGGGAAATTCTTCACAGCCATAGCCTTTACTTTGATTTTAACTCTGGCATTGATTATTGGAGAGATTACGATTGGGATGGTTGTGGCACGAGCCTTAAATTCTAAGATGAAGGGGCAGACCTTCTTTAGAGCTTGGTTCTTTTTCCCGGCTGTTTTGTCTGGTTTGACAGTTTCCTTGATTTTTAAACAATTCTTCAACTATGGGCTTCCAACGATTGGAAAAATTTTAGGAATTAGCTTTTTACAAGAGAGTCTATTGGGGACACCAGTCGGAGCGGTAGTGGCAACTATTTTTGTTCTTCTATGGCAAGGAGTAGCAATGCCAATCATTCTCTTTCTTGCTGGTCTTCAGAGTATTCCAAATGATATTTTAGAGGCAGCATCAATTGATGGTGCAACAAGTAAACAAACCTTTTGGGAAATTGAATTACCCTATTTGCTACCAACGATTTCTATGGTTTTTATCCTAGCTCTTAAGTCCGGTTTGACAGCCTTTGACCAAATTTTTGCCTTGACGAGTGGTGGTCCAAATAATGCTACAACGTCTCTTGGACTTTTAGTCTACAACTATGCTTTCAAGAGTAATCAATATGGATATGCGAATGCAATTGCCTTGATTTTATTCTTAATTATTGGAATTGTTTCTCTTATCCAAATCAAGCTATCTAAGAAATTTGAAATCTAATAGAGGAGTCCTACACATGAAAAAAGAAGAAAAATTGAATCAGTTTTGGAAATATGTCCTCTTGATAGCCGGTGGTATTCTTATACTTGTTCCTTTGTTGGTAACGGTATTTAGTTCCTTCAAGACAACCAAGGATATCATGAATCATTTCTTTAGTTTGCCAAACCCTTTTACATTAAGTAACTATGAACGCTTGATTTCGGATGGGATTGGAGGCTATTTCGGGAATTCAGCTGTTATTACGGTGTTATCATTGATTGTAGTAGCTTTCTTTATACCAGCTGCAGCTTATTCCATTGCTCGAAATATGTCCAAGAAAAAAGCCTTTGCAATTATGTATTCGCTCTTGATTTTAGGGATATTTGTTCCATTTCAGGTGATTATGATTCCTATCACAGTTATGATGAGTAAACTCGGTCTAGCAAATATGTGGGGGTTAGTAATACTCTACCTAACTTATGCTATTCCACAGACTCTCTTCTTGTATGTTGGTTATATAAAAATCAGTGTACCAGATAGTTTGGATGAAGCTGCGGAAATCGATGGGGCTGATCGTTTTACAATTTATCGTCGAATCATTTTTCCAATGTTGAAGCCCATGCATGCGACAACCTTGATTATCAATGCTCTCTGGTTCTGGAATGACTTTATGTTGCCACTGTTGATTCTGAATAAGGATTCCAAGATGTGGACTTTACCTCTCTTCCAATACAACTACCAAGGTCAGTACTTCAATGACTATGGCCCAAGTTTTGCATCTTATATTGTGGGAATTGTAACGATAACCATTGTCTACCTCATCTTCCAAAAACATATTATTTCAGGAATGAGTAACGGAGCAGTGAAGTAAGAAGTGCTTAGGGAATCTATAATTCCATACATAGAGGGAACAGTTCAGCTTGTTGACAATTCTATGTAGAAAAAAGAAAGTCGTACTTAGTTACTTGCAGTTTATATTAGTACGAGTTCGAAGTGAACAAAAATCTAAAAATATCTTTCATTTACGAAGCCAGGTCATATAAGACTTGGCTTTCATCAGAAAAAGGAGACCATCTATGACCATTCAAAATAAAACTATGTTGATTACTTACTCAGATAGTCTTGGAAATAACCTTAAAGACCTGTATGAGAATTTGGAAGAACATTTTGGCGATGCTATTGGGGGAGTTCACCTTCTACCATTTTTCCCATCAACAGGTGATCGTGGATTTGCACCAGTTGACTATGATGAAGTGGATCCAGCGTTTGGTGATTGGGAGGACGTTAAGCGTTTAGGTGAGAAATATTATCTTATGTTTGACTTTATGATTAATCATATTTCTCGTCAATCCAAGTACTATAAGGACTATCAAGAAAAACATGAAGTTAGTGAATTTAAAGATCTCTTTCTAAACTGGGACAAGTTTTGGCCAGAGAACCGTCCGACACAGGCTGATGTAGATTTAATCTACAAGCGTAAGGATCGTGCACCAAAGCAAGAGATTCTTTTTGCAGATGGTTCAGTAGAACATTTGTGGAATACCTTTGGTGAGGAGCAGATTGATCTTGATGTGACCAAAGAAGTAACGATGGAATTTATCCGTAAGACCATTCAGCACTTGGCAAGTAATGGATGTGATTTGATTCGTCTAGATGCTTTTGCATATGCAGTGAAGAAATTGGATACCAATGATTTCTTTGTGGAACCAGATATTTGGGATTTATTGGACAAAGTTCGAGATATCGCTGCTGAGTATGGGACAGAGCTCTTACCTGAGATTCATGAACACTATTCGATTCAGTTTAAAATAGCGGACCATGATTACTATGTTTACGATTTTGCCCTTCCAATGGTGACCCTTTATACTCTTTACAGTTCCAGAACAGAGCGCTTGGCTAAGTGGTTAAAGATGAGCCCAATGAAGCAATTTACGACACTAGATACTCATGATGGGATTGGAGTGGTGGATGTCAAAGATATCCTGACCGATGAGGAAATTGACTATGCTTCAAATGAGCTCTATAAGGTTGGAGCGAATGTCAAACGTAAGTACTCTAGTGCAGAGTATAACAATCTAGATATCTACCAAATCAATTCAACCTACTATTCTGCGCTTGGAGATGATGATGTCAAGTATTTCCTCGCTCGTTTGATTCAAGCTTTTGCTCCAGGCATTCCTCAGGTTTACTATGTGGGTCTATTAGCAGGAAAAAATGACTTGAAATTGTTAGAAGAAACCAAAGAAGGTCGAAATATTAATCGTCATTACTATAGCAACGAGGAAATAGCAGAAGAAGTTCAACGTCCTGTGGTGAAGTCTCTTCTCAATCTATTTTCTTTCCGTAATCAATCAGAGGCCTTTGACCTAGAAGGGACTATTGAGATAGAAACACCAACAGCTCACAGCATTGTAATCAAACGTCAAAATAAAGACAAGTCCGTAACAGCAGTAGCAGAAATTGATTTGCAAAGTCAGACCTATCAAGTAGTGGAAAATGGCAGAAAAATTCAGTTCTAATGCTATATTAATGAAAGAGTTTTTTTGTGGCGAAAACGTGTTCATTGTTCCCAAATGACGGAAAAAATGGTAAAATATAAAGATAGTTTAGCATTTATCTTCTGGAGAAATCCAGAACAGAAAGGATCCGTTTTGAAATCAATTGGATTACTGGATAAGATAAGAGGGCTTTCGAAAAAAGATTTCTTTTTGTATCTGATGATCATAAGTATCTTTTTACCTTTTTATTTATTCTTAGCGCTCTTTGCTTTATATTTGATAGGTTTACTTGTTACTGGGGAGATGAAGGGAATAATCAAAGGATTGGCAAAACATCCTGTACTTCTCTTTTTTATTGCCTACAGTAGTATCATCTCCATCGTCGCCAAGAACTGGCTTGGATTGGTTGCATCTTTACTGATGTTTCTCTTCCTCATTTTCTTTAGTTTTTATCAGAAACGTCTGACGCATGCTTTCTTTCGACTGATTCTGCAGACAATCTTGTTTGGTAGTGTGCTCTCTGCTGTTTTTGCTACTTTGGAGCATTTCCAAATTGTAAAGAAATTTAACTACGCCTTTCTTTCGCCCAATATGCAAGTATGGCACCAAAACCGTGCAGAGGTGACCTTCTTTAATCCTAACTACTATGGGATCATTTGTTGCTTCTGTATCATGATTGCCTTTTATCTCTTTACAACGACGAAGCTAAGATGGTTGAAAGTCTTTTGTGTGCTAGCAGGTTTTGTGAATCTATTTGGTTTGAATTTTACGCAAAATAGAACAGCCTTTCCTGCCATCATCGCTGGTGCAATCATTTATCTCTTTACAACCATTAAAAACTGGAAGGCCTTTTGGCTTAGTATCGGGGTCTTTGCGATTGGCTTGAGTTTCCTTTTTTCTAGTGATTTGGGAGTTCGGATGGGGACTTTAGATTCCTCTATGGAAGAACGCATTTCTATCTGGGATGCTGGGATGGCCTTGTTTAAGCAAAATCCTTTTTGGGGGGAGGGGCCATTGACCTATATGCACTCTTATCCTCGGATAAATGCTCCTTATCATGAACATGCTCACAGCCTTTATATTGATACGATTCTGAGTTACGGAATTGTGGGAACCATTTTATTAGCTTTGTCTTCTGTTGCTCCTGTTCGTTTGATGATGGATATGAGTCAGGAGTCGGGGAAACGTCCAATTATCGGTCTTTATCTATCTTTCCTTACAGTGGTTGCTGTGCATGGAATCTTTGACTTGGCCCTTTTCTGGATTCAGTCAGGCTTCATTTTCTTGTTAGTTATGTGCAGTATTCCATTGGAGCGTCGAACTTTGGTATCAGACATGACAGATTAAGTTAATAAATAGTGAAGATCTTCTACTCTAGGTAGGAGGTCTTTTTTGTTGGTGGAAATCATTTCTAAATCGAAATAGTTGACAGATGGAATGGCGGGTGTTACAATAAAAACAATTCGATATAGAAATAAATTGGAGAGATCATGAAAGATAGTCATTTAGTTGCCCATCATATTCGTTTATTGAATGGGCGGATTTTTCAAAAGTTACTGAGTCAGGATCCTGAGGCTCTTTATCGGAGTGAACAGGGAAAGATTTTAGCGGTTTTATGGAATAGTGAGACAGGTTGCGCTACAGCCACAGATATTGCGCTGGCGACTGGACTTGCTAACAATACGCTCACAACCATGATAAAGAAACTTGAGGAGCAAAACCTGGTCATCATTAGCCCATGTGGAATAGATAAGAGAAAGAAGTATGTCAAGCTAACGGAGCAAGGTTTGTCCCAGAAAGAAATTGGCCAGCGTGTCAGTCAAAAATTGGATGCAATTTTTTATAAAGGATTCACTGAGGAAGAAATTCGTCAATTTGAAAGTTATCAAGAACGCATCTTAGAAAATTTAAAAGAAAATGAGGCATAAATCATGTCAAAACAAGTTGAAAATGCTCACAACCTATACATTCATGCTATTCAAGATGGACGAGTTGCTGAGGCTCAAGCCCAGTCTGTAGGAGATACCTACATTCAACACTCGACAGGTGTGCCAGATGGGAAAGAAGGGTTTGCGGCTTTCTTTGCAAATTTCTTTGAGCGCCATCCTGAGCGTGAGATGAAGATTGTTCGCACCATTGAGGATGGCAATCTGGTCTTTGTCCATGTCCATCAATTTCTCAATGGCGGGGAAGCTCAATGGGTAACGACAGATACTTTCCGTGCGGATGAGAATGGACGCATCGTGGAGCATTGGGATGTCATTGACTACTATCGAACACCTGAAAATGGCCAATTAGATCAGATTTTTGGTGATTTTGAGATCAAGGATTTGGACAAAACAGCAGCAAATAAAAAGTTGGTTCGTCGTTTCTTGACAGAAATTTTCCAAAATGGGGAGCTGGAGCAGTGGAGTGATTATGTGGCAGACGATTTGATTCAGCATAATCATGAGATTGGACAAGGAAGTCAGGCTTATAAAGACTATGTAGCTGAGCACGGGGTTACTTTCGACTTTGTTTTCCAGCTTTTGGGACAAGGAAACTATGTGGTCAGCTATGGCCAGACTCAGATTGATGGCGTTGCCTATGCCCAGTATGACATCTTCCGTTTGGAGAATGGCTTGATTGTTGAGCATTGGGACAATAAAGAAGTCATGCCTAAGGTAGAAGACTTGACCAACCGAGGGAAATTTTAAATTGAGGACTAAGAATGATTGAATACAAAAATGTAGCGCTATGCTACACAGAAAAGGATGTCTTGAGAGATGTCAATTTACGAATTGAGAATGGGGAGTTCATGGTTTTAGTTGGGCCTTCTGGGTCAGGTAAGACGACCATGATTAAGATGATTAATCGTCTCTTGGAACCCACTGATGGAAATATTTATATGGATGGCAAGCGCATCAAAGACTATGATGAGCGTGAGCTGCGCCTTTCCACAGGTTATGTTTTACAGGCCATTGCTCTTTTTCCCAATCTAACAGTTACAGAAAACATTGCTCTCATTCCTGAAATGAAGGGGTGGAGTAAGGAAGAGATTGCGAAGAAAACAGAAGAGCTTTTGGATAAGGTTGGTTTACCAGTAGCTGAGTATGGACATCGACTTCCTAGTGAATTATCTGGTGGAGAACAGCAACGGGTGGGCATTGTCCGGGCCATGATTGGTCAACCTAAGATTCTACTCATGGATGAACCTTTTTCGGCCTTGGATGCCATTTCGAGAAAACAGTTGCAGGTTCTGACGAAAGAATTGCATAAAGAGTTTGGGATGACAACTATTTTTGTGACCCATGATACGGATGAAGCTCTGAAATTAGGTGATCGTATTGCTGTCTTGCAGGACGGAGAGATTCGTCAGGTGGCGAACCCTGAGACGATTTTAAAAGCTCCTGCAACGGACTTTGTAGCAGACTTGTTTGGAGGTAGTGTTCATGGCTAATTTGATATCAACTTTTCAGGAGCGTTTTGGTGATTGGGTAACAGCTCTATCTCAACATTTGCAGTTGTCGCTTTTGACTTTGTTACTAGCTATTTTTATAACGATTCCTTTGGCTGTTTATCTTCGCTATCATGAGAAATTGGCAGACTGGGTCTTGCAGATTGCAGGGATTTTCCAGACTATCCCGTCACTGGCCTTGTTGGGGCTCTTTATTCCCTTGATGGGAATTGGAACCTTGCCTGCTTTGACTGCTCTGGTGATTTATGCGATTTTCCCGATTTTGCAAAATACCATCACTGGGCTGAAGGGGATTGATCCAAGTCTACAAGAGGCTGGGATTGCTTTTGGGATGACCAGATGGGAGCGTCTCAAGAAATTTGAAATTCCACTTGCCATGCCTGTTATAATGTCTGGGATTCGGACGGCAGCGGTCTTGATTATCGGTACGGCAACCTTAGCAGCCTTAATTGGGGCTGGCGGACTGGGTTCCTTTATCCTTTTGGGAATTGACCGAAATAATACCAGTCTGATTTTGATTGGTGCTCTTTCTTCTGCAGTGCTGGCCATTGCCTTTAACTTCCTACTAAAAGTGATGGAAAAAGCAAAATTGCGGACGATTTTTTCTGGTTTTGCCTTGGTGACCTTATTGCTCGGTCTGTCTTATAGTCCAGCCCTCTTAGCTCAAAAAGAGAAAGAAAACTTGGTGATTGCTGGGAAATTGGGACCGGAACCAGAAATTTTGGCTAATATGTATAAGTTGCTGATTGAAGAAAATACCAGTATGACTGCGACTGTTAAGCCGAATTTTGGGAAAACAAGCTTCCTCTATGAAGCTCTGAAAAAAGGGGATATTGATATCTATCCTGAATTTACGGGTACGGTAACTGAAAGTTTGCTTCAACCAGCACCTAAAGTAGGTCATGAACCAGATCAGGTTTATCAAGTGGCGCGTGATGGCATTGCCAAACAAGATCATCTAGCCTATCTCAAACCTATGTCCTATCAAAACACCTACGCTGTAGCTGTTCCGAAAAGGATTGCTCAAGAATATGGCTTGAAGACCATTTCGGACTTGAAAAAAGTGGGAGGGCAGCTGAAGGCAGGTTTTACACTCGAATTTAATGACCGTGAAGATGGCAATAAGGGCTTGCAATCAATGTATGGTCTCAATCTCAACGTAGCGACCATGGAGCCAGCTCTTCGCTATCAGGCAATTCAGTCAGGCGATATTCAAATTACGGATGCCTATTCGACGGATGCAGAGTTGGCGCGTTATGATTTGCAGGTCTTAGAAGATGACAAGCAACTCTTCCCACCTTATCAAGGGGCTCCACTCATGAAAGAAGCTCTTCTCAAGAAACATCCTGAGTTGGAGCCAGTTCTCAATAAACTAGCAGGTAAAATTACTGAAAGCCAGATGAGCCAGCTCAACTACCAAGTCGGAGTTGAAGGCAAGTCAGCAGAACAAGTAGCCAAAGAATTTCTACAAGAACAAGGTTTGTTGAAGAAATAAATGGAGAGGAAAATCAGGTGGCAGCCACTAGCAATTTTCTTCAGCAGACAAAATCCCATCTCGAATTATAGACGAGATGGGATTTTTAGTGTTAGAGTAAGATAAACAAGAGAGCAATCAAAGCCGCTAGTGTGCCCCTTATAATGTGGTGCGATATATGTTGGTTTTCTTGCTGTCGCCCATTCCAGTAAGCACCGTAGCAGATGATGCTAGAGCCCACTATCCATAAGATGATCGTTGCTAGTGGAACGAAGAAAAAGATAGCAAGAGCTAGTGAAGTGAGACAACTGCCGACCAAGATGCACGTGTTTCCCAGACTGTAGTTCTTTTGTTTCATGGCTGCGAAAGCTGCCGCGAGATGAAGGAGGGAGAAAATAAGAGCCAATACAATCGTTAGAATTCCTAGGATAATAGAATTTAACATAGTTGATTCCTTTCTTCGTAACAGGATTAGATATCAAGTGATTTTGTAGAAGTCATCTCAATCACATCTAAGTAAAATCTCACTACTTGGTCTTCTGTATAAGATTTTCCTTTTTTTAGCCACCAGGTCAGTGTTTCGATAAAATTGGTTACTACAAAATGTTTGAGGTAGGAGGCTGGTATGTTCGGATAGGCCTCTTGCAAATCCTCCGCTACCATGGGGTAAACATGGTGTTCGAGTTCCTTGTGTAGTTGGCGGAGAAAGTAGTCGTTTTTGGAAAAAAGAAGACTGGTGACATGGTCTTGATTTTTTTGAAAATGTAAAAAGATATGAGCGAGGTAGTCTTCTGTAGTCAAGTGTTCTTCCCTTTCAAAGAGATGATGAAAGAGGTAGCGACAGAGTTCATCTAAAAGCAGTTCCTTACTCTCGTAGTGACAGTAAAAAGTGGAGCGCCCAACATCTGCTAGGTCAATGATATCCTGAACAGTAGTGGCATCATAGCCCTTGTCGTTCAAAAGTTGTAAAAAAGCTTGATAGATGGCTTTTTTAGTCTTACTGACTCGACGGTCTCTTTTTGGCATATAGACACTTGAGACAAACTGTTCAGAACTGAACAAGGCTGACAGTTTGCTTCTATCCTTTCTTTGGATTTTATTAGATAATACAAATGAAAGAAGTATATATACCTATTATACCAAAGGAGGGAGAGAAATGAGTTCTAAAACATCTATCTGGCTAGCCTTTTTCTTGAATCTATCATTTTCTGTTGTCGAATTTATTTTTGGGGGCATCTTCAATTCAAGTGCTGTATTAGCGGATGCGGTCCATGATTTGGGTGATGCTCTTGCCATAGGTTTATCAGCTTGTTTGGAAACTATTTCCAATCGTCAGGAAGACAAACGTTATACTCTTGGTTATAAACGCTTCAGTCTGCTAGGCGCCATGCTGACTGCCTTGATCCTTTTGACAGGATCTGTCATGATGCTCTTGGAGAATATTCCTCGCCTCCTATCGCCACAGCCTGTCAACTACCAAGGGATGCTGTGGTTGGGAGTTATTGCGATTCTTATCAATCTCTTGGCTAGTCTGATTGTTCGTAAGGGTCAGACCAAGAACGAAGCTATCCTGACCTTGCATTTTTTAGAAGATATTCTGGGTTGGCTAGCGGTCATTCTGGTTGCTGGTGTTTTGTATGTGACAGATTGGTACTTTCTTGATCCACTCTTGTCTCTTTTAATTTCTAGTTTTATCCTCTGGAAAGCCATTCCTCGCTTTTGGTCAACACTTAAGATTTTCTTAGATGCTGTGCCTGAAGGAGTAGATACCAAACAAGTGAAGAATGACTTGGAGCAATTAGACCATGTGGCCAGTGTTAATCAGCTCAATCTCTGGACTATGGATGGTTTGGAAAAAAATGCCATTGTTCATGTTTGCCTAGAAGAGATTGAACATATAGAGTATTGTAAAGAATCCATTCGTAATTTACTCAAAGATTATGGCTTTCAAAATGTTACCATTGAAGTTGATGCAAACCTAGCAAGTCACCGAGCCCATAAGCGAAAAATTGAGGAGTTGGAAGTAGGTCAAAGTCATGGACATTATCATTCATAAGAAGTCGATTTTCTATTTGTTGATTATTTTTGATGAATTGTAAATGTAACATATTTACTCTAGTATGAAATTGTGATAGACTACATATATCACTGAAAGGAGATAGGCGATGTTACAGCTACAGCACATTTCAAAAGTCTATCATACGGGCAATCAAGAGTTCCACGCGCTAAAGGATATCTCGATTCGCTTCCGTGAGAGTGAGTTTGTCTCCATTCTCGGGCAATCGGGTTCTGGGAAAACCACCCTATTAAATATCATCGGGGGACTCGATCAATATACATCTGGTGATTTACTCATCCAAGGAAAATCAACAAAGCAATTTAAAGACCGCGATTGGGATAGCTACAGAAACCACACCATCGGTTTCGTCTTTCAGTCTTATAATCTCATCGGGCACCAAACTGCACTCTCTAACGTAGAAATTGCAATGACTCTTTCGGGCGTTTCAAAAGCAGAACGTAAGAAACGTGCTATCGAAGTGCTCGAACGCGTAGGCCTAAAAGACCATTTATATAAGAAACCAAGTCAAATGTCTGGGGGACAAATGCAACGAATCGCGATTGCGCGTGCTCTTGTTAATGATCCAAAAGTCGTTTTAGCCGACGAACCGACAGGAGCGCTCGATTCTGAGACTTCTGTTCAAATCATGGATTTATTAAAAGACATCGCCAAGGAACGTTTGGTTATCATGGTGACGCATAACCCAGAGCTGGCACAGAAGTACTCCACACGTATCGTACAAGTATTAGACGGAAACATCTTGAGCGACTCAAACCCATGCGAACCAACAGAGGAGACAAAGCAAGTCGACATCCAGTTCACGAAGACGAAGATGAGCTTTATAACCGCTCTTGTACTTTCCTTTAATAACCTATTGACGAAGAAAGGTCGTACCTTACTAACAGCTTTTGCGGGTTCCATCGGGATTATCGGGATTGCCCTTATCTTAGCCCTTTCAAATGGTGTGAGTGACTACGTTAAAAAGGTGCAGGAAGATACTCTCGTCTCTCTCCCACTGACGATTAGCGAGCAGAACCAGAGCAACTTGTTGGCGACCTCTCCAGATTTGAGCGAGAAGCCTTACAAGGATAATCATGAGCTCGGTATCAATACGGTTTTAACTAATTTATTGAAAAAACAAATCGGAAAGAACGACTTAGCTTCCTTCAAGACTTACTTGGAGGAACACGCTTCGAAGGTCGAATCTCTCACAAAAGACATTCGTTACCGATACAATTTACAACCGTTTATCTATGCAAGTGATACTTCCAACGGACCCAAAAGTATTCTGCCTTCAACCTTAGCTAATGAAGTAGAAACAGCGAACCAAACGATGAAGGGATACTTACAAAACCTCAACTACTGGAGTGAACTTTCTAATGATTCTTCAATGCTAGAAAGCAAGTACGACGTGTTGGAAGGACGCTTCCCACAAGATAAGTCCGAGCTCGTCCTTATCGTAGATGAAAACAATCAAATTAGCGATTTGTTGCTCTATAGTTTACGTATCAAAGAACCTAGTGAATTGAACGATACGAAGAAGCTCGATGAACTCTCTTCTCAAACGTATCAATATAGTGATTTTATCGGAAAAACTTTCAAATCAGTTGTCAATACAAAGCGCTTTGTGAAAGAAAATAACTTATGGGTCAATAAGATTGATAATGCTTCTTATATGAAAACTCAAATCGAGAATGGGCTCCAACTTAAAATTGTGGGTGTCCTTCGCCAAAAAGAAGGCACAAGTTCAGGCGTGAATGCTCCTTCAGGAGGAATCGCCTACACAAGCGCCCTTATTGATTACACTTCCGAACACATTCAAAATAGTGATATCGTTAAGGAACAGGAAGCCAATCAAAATCTAAATGTATTTACGGGTAAAGACTTTGCCAAAGATCCTAAACCATTCAGCTCGGAGAATTTAACCGAAGAAGAAAAAATTCAGTTGGCTAAAATGACGCCTGAAGAACAGGCGCAGTATATCCAACAATATAACGACAATTCGGCTTCAACTTACGAGGAAAACCTCGCAAAAATGGGCGTCATCAACAAATCCAAACCAGCTGCCATTGAGCTCTACACCTCTTCGTTCCAACAAAAACAAGACTTAAAAGAGTTCATAAACGCCTATAACACAGCGAAAAAAGAAGCTGGAGAAGACGATAAGGTACTCGCTTATTCAGATGATATCCAAACTATCATGTCTTCAATTACGACATTGGTTGGCGTAGTGACAACAGTACTCGTTGGCTTTGTGGCCATCTCACTCATTGTATCTTCTATAATGATTTCGATTATCACGTACATTTCAGTTCTCGAACGTACAAAAGAAATCGGAATCCTACGTGCAATGGGGGCTTCGAAGAAAGATATTCGTCGTATCTTCACTGCTGAAACAGCCATTGAAGGATTGATCTCTGGGGTGCTCGGTATCGCGATTACCTTTCTTGCGACATTCCCAATCAATGCGATTGTTGCGAAAATGACAAATGTGGAAAATGTAGCGCAATTACCAAAAGAAGTAGCTCTAATCCTTATCGGTATTTCGATTGTCCTCACCATGTTAGCCGGTCTAATTCCTTCATGCATCGCCGCCAAGAAAGACCCAGTCGAATCGCTTCGTAGCGAATAACAATTAAACCCCAAAAAGGTGGATAAAGGAATATTTCTTTATCCACCTTTTTTCTATTCGTTCCTTGTACTTTCTCTCAAAGTCAGTCTGGTTCCCAGCATAGTCAGGCTAGGGATTTTCCGACCATGGAGAACTTCCTTGTTAAGAATATCCATACCTGCTCGGCCCATTTCCTCAGTATAGACCGTGATACTAGAGAGGGGAGGGTAGACTTGCTTGGTCAGGCTAGTGTCGTTAAAAGAAATGAGGCTGACGCGGTCTGGTAGGCTAATTCCAGCTTCTTGAAGGGCACGAAGGGCACCGATGGCTAAACTATCGCTGGCGGCGAAAAAGGCTGGTGGGAGTTTATCACCCAACTTGTGAATGGCCTCCTTCATCAGGTCATAGCCAGACTGGGCAGTAAAGATCCCCTGAAAGATCAGTTCTTCATGGTAGATACCTTTTGCTTGGGTAATGTCTTTGAAATTTTCTAGTCGCTTATCTTGGATAATTTCTTCCTGATCGGTTGTTTCCTCAAGGCCTGTGAGAATTCCAATCCGATCCAGCCCCTGGCTGAGGAAATGGTCTACAACTTGTTTTACAGCAGTGTAAAAGTCAGTGATAATACAGGTATGTCCCAATGAAAGAGTATCGCTGTCTAAAAAGACTAGGGGTTTTTGGTATTCTTCAAAGGCAGAGATTTGTGATCGGCTAAATTTTCCGATGCAGAGAATGCCAATCACTTCCTCGCTTAATGTAAAAGGATGGTCATTAAAATAGCGCAAGATATCATAGTCCAACTCTTGGGCTCTTTTTTCAATACCGAGACGAATCTGGTAGTAGTAGAGGTCGTCCAACTCCCCTTGTTCGCTGACCCATTGGATAATAGCAATCTTTTGCTTGGGTTTGTGGGATTCGCCTGTCTTGAGGTGCTTGGTGTAGCCCAGCTCTTCAGCGACGGTTAAAATGCGGTGTCGGGTTTCTTCTGTGACAGATAGGCTCTGGTCGCGATTGAGGACACGAGATACGGTCGCGATAGAGACAGAGGCTAGCTGTGCAATGTCTTTTAAGGTAGCCATAAATCCTCCTTCTTTTAGGTTAGTATATCATATTTTTCTTCTTTTTACCGATTGTTTAGTAAAACTTTAGTAAAAAGGATTGACCTTAGCAAAAGCCTTGGATACAATAGAAGAAAACGATTACACGTTAAGATGACTTAACGGACAGTCAAAGGAGAATTCATATGACACAACATCTTACTGCTGAAGCCCTTCGCAAAGACTTTCTTGCCGTTTTTGGTCAAGAAGCAGACCAAACTTTCTTTTCACCAGGTCGTATCAATCTGATTGGTGAACACACAGACTACAACGGTGGGCACGTTTTTCCAGCGGCTATTTCCTTGGGAACCTATGGAGCGGCTCGCAAGCGTGACGACCAAGTTTTGTGTTTCTACTCAGCCAACTTTGAGGACAAGGGTATCATCGAAGTGCCTCTTGCTGACCTCAAATTTGAAAAAGAGCACAGCTGGACCAACTATCCAAAAGGAGTTCTTCATTTCTTGCAAGAAGCTGGGCACGTGATTGACAAAGGGTTTGATTTTTATGTTTATGGGAATATCCCAAATGGAGCTGGCTTGTCATCATCGGCATCTTTGGAACTTTTGACTGGTGTTGTGGCAGAGCATCTCTTTGATTTAAAACTAGACCGTCTGGATTTGGTAAAAATCGGAAAACAAACAGAAAATAACTTTATCGGAGTGAATTCTGGTATCATGGACCAGTTTGCTATCGGTATGGGAGCTGACCAACGTGCCATTTACCTAGATACCAACAACTTGGAGTATGACTTGGTGCCACTTGATTTGAAGGACAATGTTGTTGTTATCATGAACACCAACAAACGTCGTGAACTAGCAGATTCTAAGTATAATGAACGCCGTGCTGAGTGTGAAAAAGCAGTAGAAGAATTGCAAGTTGCCTTGGATATTCAGACCTTGGGTGAATTGGATGAGTGGGCCTTTGACCAATACAGCTATCTGATTAAAGACGAAAATCGTTTAAAACGTGCTCGCCATGCTGTGCTTGAAAATCAACGTACTCTTAAAGCTCAAGCAGCTCTTCAGGCAGGTGATTTGGAAACATTTGGTCGCTTGATGAATGCTTCTCACGTTTCTCTTGAGCATGATTATGAAGTAACTGGCTTGGAATTGGATACCCTTGTTCACACTGCTTGGAATCAGGAAGGTGTTCTGGGTGCTCGTATGACAGGAGCAGGTTTTGGTGGCTGTGCCATTGCCTTGGTGCAAAAAGATGATGTTGAGGCCTTTAAGGAAGCTGTAGGCAAACGCTACGAGGAAGTCGTTGGATATGCTCCAAGCTTCTATATCGCTGAAGTTGCATCGGGGACTCGAGTTTTAGACTAGGAGAGAAGTAAATGGAAGCTGTAATATTTGATTTAGATGGCTTATTAGCTGATACTGAGATCATTTCTCTAAAAGTTTATCAAGAATTGCTTGAAGATTTTGGAATTCCTTTCACAGAAGAAACCTATTCTAGAGAATACAGTGGACATAGGGAAGAGGAGAATGTTCAACGATTTTTGGATACCTATGATTTACCTTGGAACTTTGACCAAACCTTGGAAAAAGTTTATGAACTGGAAGCTCGAATATTAGCCAAAGGTGTAAATTTAAAAAAAGGTGCTAAAAATTTGCTTGCTTTTTTGCAAAGAGAAGGTATTCCAATCGCTTTAGCAACTTCAAGTGTTGAATCTAGAGCTAGAATGATTTTGGATAGTAATGGTATACTGTCCCTATTTGACCATCTAGTTTTTGCAAAAGATGTAAAGCGAAGCAAACCTTACCCTGATATATTTTTAAAGGCCTGCAGTGATTTGAATGTTTTACCAGAGAATTGCTTAGTATTAGAGGATAGTGAAGCAGGGATTGAAGCAGCGTATAGAGCTGGGATACCAGTTATTTGTATTCCAGACTTGAAAATGCCAGCACAGTCTTTCTTAAATAAAACAGAACAAGTTTTTCAGGATTTAGATGCTGTCAGAGACTATTTAGAAAGTAAGAAGGAGAATCAATGAGTCAGGGAGTTCTAGATGCATTTATCACGGAAGTCATTGGTGAAAGTTCATTTGAGGAAATGGATCGAATCTACCTGACCAATCGTGTCTTGGCTCGAGTGGGCGAAGGTGTTTTGGATGTTGAGACTGACCCAGATAACTTGATTGACCTTAAAGATCAGCTTGTTGAGGAAGCCGTTTGCATGGAAACGATTGAAGATAGTCTGGCTGCGCGTGAAATCCTCGGTGCTGAACTAATGGATTTGGTAACCCCTTGTCCAAGTCAGGTCAATCGTGACTTTTGGGCAACCTACGCCCAATCTCCCGAGCAAGCAATTGCAGATTTTTACCAGCTCAGCCAGAAAAATGACTACATCAAACTCAAGGCCATTGCTAAAAATATTGCTTATCGTGTACCATCTGACTATGGAGAACTTGAGATTACCATCAACCTCTCTAAGCCTGAAAAGGATCCAAAGGAGATTGCGGCAGCCAAGTTGGTGCAAGCTAGCAATTATCCCCAGTGTCAGCTTTGTCTAGAGAATGAAGGCTACCATGGTCGAATTAACCATCCAGCTCGTAGCAATCACCGCATTATCCGTTTTGAAATGGCGGGTCAGGAGTGGGGCTTCCAGTATTCGCCTTATGCTTATTTTAATGAGCACTGTATCTTCTTAGACGGTCAGCATCGTCCCATGGCTATCAGCCGTCTCAGCTTTGAGCGTCTGCTGGCTATCGTAGAACAGTTTCCAGGCTATTTTGCGGGTTCTAATGCGGACCTGCCGATTGTGGGAGGGTCTATCTTGACTCATGATCACTATCAGGGAGGGCGACATGTTTTTCCTATGGAATTGGCTCCTCTGCAAAAGGCCTTCCGCTTTGCAGGTTTTGAGCAGGTCAAGGCTGGGATTGTCAAGTGGCCTATGTCAGTGCTACGTTTGACCTCGGATTCTAAAGAGGATTTGATCAACTTGGCCGATAAGATTTTGCAGGAATGGCGCCAGTATTCAGACCCTGCAGTGCAGATTTTGGCAGAAACAGACGGGACACCACATCACACCATCACACCGATTGCTCGTAAACGTGACGGAAAGTTTGAGTTGGACTTGGTCTTGCGAGACAATCAGACATCGCCAGAGCATCCTGATGGAATCTATCATCCCCACAAGGATGTTCAACATATCAAGAAAGAAAATATCGGCTTGATTGAGGTCATGGGCTTGGCTATTTTGCCACCACGTCTGAAAGCAGAAGTGGAGCAAGTCGCTAGCTACCTCGTGGGAGATGGTGACATAGTTGTCGACTATCATCAGGAATGGGCAGACCAACTCAAAGCCCAACATCCGGACCTAGCAGATAAAGAAAAAGCCCTTGAAATCGTCAAGGACTCTGTGGGTGCTATTTTTGCGCGTGTTCTGGAGGACGCAGGAGTTTACAAGCAAACGGAGCAGGGACAGGCAGCCTTTATGCGCTTTGTTGAGCAGGTTGGAATTTTACCAGACTAGGAGCTTTCTCCTTGCACAGTCCTATAAAAAGTAGTATCATAGTGTCGTTTGAACTATCAGGAGGAAACGATGAAAGATTTTCATTTTGATGCTATATCTGCCTTTGAAAATTACGAAATAGACAAAATGAGAGATGGTCATGTTGTGGTGACGACGAAAGTGGTGGACTCGTCGCTCAATTACTATGGCAATGCCCATGGTGGCTATCTCTTTACCCTCTGTGACCAGATCAGTGGATTGGTGGTCATCTCGCTGGGGCTTGATGGAGTGACGCTCCAATCCTCTATCAACTACCTCAAGGCAGGAAAACTCGACGATGTACTGACCATTAAAGGAGAATGTGTCCATCAAGGTCGCACAACCTGTGTGGTAGATGTCGATATCACCAATCAAGAAGGCAGAAATGTCTGTAAAGCAACCTTCACCATGTTTGTCACAGGACAAAGGTCAGCAGAAAGACAGGTAAGGATATAAAGTACTGAGAGTTGACCTGCACTCTAAGGGTTAAATATTTTTTGTCGAACTTTTGGAGTGCAGGTTAGTTTTGATTCTCGCAGATGAACCAACCGCTTCACTAGACCCCAAAAATTCTGAGGAGCTACTTTCTATCCTAGAATCTTTAAAAAATCCGAATCGAACGATTATTATTGCGACCCACAATCCTCTTATCTGGGAGCAAGTGGATCAAGTCATTCGAGTTACCGATTTATCTCATCGATGATAAGAGAACATTAAGTTAGAAGAAAGAGTCACAAATACACTTTGTGGCTTTTTTATTTCCGTAAAAATGGTAAAATAGTAGGAGTAGAAATGGAGTTTGAGACATGAAAGTAATCGATCAATTTAAAAATAAGAAAGTACTTGTTTTAGGTTTGGCTAAGTCTGGTGAGTCTGCGGCCCGTTTGTTGGACAAGCTGGGAGCCATTGTGACGGTAAATGACGGCAAGCCTTTTGAGGAAAATCCTGCTGCACAAAGTTTGCTAGAAGAGGGAATCAAGGTTGTCACTGGTGGGCATCCTTTGGAGCTCTTGGATGAAGATTTTGCTCTGATGGTGAAAAATCCAGGTATCCCTTATAGCAATCCCATGATTGAAAAGGCTTTGGCAAAGGGGATTCCAGTCTTGACTGAGGTAGAGTTGGCTTACTTGATCTCAGATGCGCCGATTGTTGGTATTACTGGATCAAATGGAAAAACGACTACAACGACTATGATTGGGGAAGTTTTGACTGCTGCTGGTCAACATGGTCTCTTATCAGGGAATATCGGCTATCCTGCAAGTCAAGTGGCTCAAACTGCAACAGCTAAGGACACGCTTGTCATGGAACTTTCTTCTTTCCAACTGATGGGTGTCCAAGAATTCCATCCTGAGATTGCGGTTATTACAAACCTTATGCCCACTCATATCGACTACCATGGTTCTTTTGAGGAGTATGTGGCAGCTAAGTGGAATATCCAGAACAAGATGACAGCAGCTGATTTCCTTGTTTTGAATTTTAACCAAGACTTGGCAAAAGAATTGGCTACTAAAACACAAGCCACTGTTGTTCCATTTTCAACACTTGAAAAGGTTGATGGAGCCTATCTTGCAGATGGTCAACTCTACTTCCGTGGGGAAGTGGTCATGGCAGCGAGTGAAATCGGTGTTCCAGGTAGCCACAATGTAGAAAATGCCCTTGCTACCATTGCTGTAGCCAAGCTTCGTGGTGTAGACAACCAAACCATCAAGGAAACTCTTTCAGCCTTTGGTGGTGTCAAACACCGTCTCCAATTTGTGGATGAAATTCAGGGTGTCAAATTCTATAATGATAGCAAATCAACCAATATCCTGGCCACTCAAAAAGCCTTGTCAGGATTTGACAATAGCAAGGTCATCTTGATTGCAGGTGGTTTGGACCGTGGAAATGAGTTTGACGAATTGGTGCCAGACATCACAGGGCTCAAGAAGATGGTCATCCTTGGTCAGTCTGCTGAACGTGTCAAACGGGCAGCGGATAAGGCTGGTGTTGCTTATGTAGATGCGACAGATATTGCTGATGCGACCCGCAAGGCTTATGAGCTCGCGACTCAAGGAGATGTGGTTATCCTCAGTCCTGCCAATGCTAGCTGGGATATGTATGCTAACTTTGAAGTACGTGGAGATCTTTTCATCGACACAGTAGCGGAGTTAAAGGAATAATATGAAAAAAATTGTCTTTACAGGTGGGGGGACGGTTGGACACGTCACCCTCAACCTTTTGTTAATGCCCAAGTTCATCGAAGACGGCTGGGAAGTTCACTATATCGGTGACAAGCATGGAATCGAACACCAAGAAATCCTCAAGTCAGGTCTGGACGTGACCTTCCATTCCATTGCGACTGGGAAGTTGCGTCGCTATTTCTCTTGGCAAAATATGCTGGATGTCTTCAAAGTTGGCTGGGGAATTGTCCAATCCCTCTTTATCATGTTACGACTGCGTCCACAGGCTCTTTTTTCAAAGGGGGGATTTGTCTCTGTACCGCCGGTTATCGCAGCGCGGGTGTCAGGAGTGCCTGTCTTTATTCACGAATCGGACCTATCTATGGGCTTGGCCAATAAAATTGCCTATAAATTCGCGACCAAGATGTATTCAACATTTGAGCAGGCTGCTGGTCTCGCAAAAGTCGAGCATGTGGGAGCAGTGACCAAGGTTTCGGACCAAAAAACTCCTGAACCAGATGAATTGGTGGATATCCAAACCCACTTTGATCTTAAATTGCCAACCGTATTATTTGTCGGAGGTTCTGCAGGAGCTCGTGTATTTAACCAATTAGTGACAGACCATAAAAAAGAGTTGACAGAGCACTACAATATTATCAATTTAACTGGAGATTCAAGCCTCAATGAGTTGAGTCAAAATCTCTTTCGTGTTGATTATGTGACGGATCTCTATCAACCCTTGATGGAGATGGCAGATGTGGTGGTGACGCGTGGCGGTGCCAATACGATTTTCGAGCTCTTGGCCATGGCGAAACTCCATCTCATCGTACCATTGGGTCGTGAAGCAAGTCGAGGAGACCAGATTGAAAATGCAGCCTACTTTGTTAAGAAAGGCTACGCAGAAGAACTTCAAGAAAGTGACTTGACCTTGGAAAGCTTGGAGGAGAAACTTAGTCACTTGCTTAGTCACAAGGATCAGTACCAAGCTAGTATGAAAGCTTCGACTGAATTGAAATCTCTTGCAGATTTTTACGATCTACTAAGAAAAGACCTAGCATAAGGAATATCAATGTCAAAGGATAAGAACAAAGAATCAAACCCTAAGAAAGAATTGTCTGAATGGCAGAAACGAAACCAGGAATACCTGAAGAAGAAGGCTGAGGAAGAAGCTGCCCTAGCTGAGGAGAAGGAAAAGGAAAAACAAGCTCGAATGGAGGAAAACTCTAAGATGTTAGAGGAGGCCAAGAAATCCTCGAGTGAGTCAGATGAGGAAGCCTCAAGTACAAGCGAGGAACCCTCCGAGAAAGCTGAGAAAACTCAAAAGGATGATCCTAAAGTCAAAGAAGAAAAAGAAAAGAAGAAAAAAGAAAAATCAGAAAAACCTGCCAAGCCTAAAATTGCTCCTATTCATATTTGGCGAGCTGTGAGTATCTTGGTACCGAGTGTTCTGGTTCTCCTCCTTTCTATCTATCTCTTGACCCCTCTTTCGACTATCAAGCATATCGAGGTTAAGGGAAATGTCCAGACCCAAGCGGATGACATTAAACAAGTTTCTGGGATTCAGGACAGCGACTATACCTTAGCCCTATTGTTGGATAAGGAAACATACGCTGAGCAGATCAAGTCTAATCACTGGATAGAGTCAGCAAAGATTGACTACAAATTTCCGACAAACTTTACGATTGAAGTCAAAGAATTTGAGATTGTTGGCTACTATGTGACAGGTGAAGACCACTATCCAATCCTATCTAGTGGAACAATTGACTCAAGCCCTGTCAACCTTTTGAATCTGCCTGAGACCTACCTAACAGTCACCTTTAACGATGAGCAGCAGGTGAAAGAGCTGATAACAGGATTGTCTACCATCAGTGAGGATATCAAGAGTCAAATCCAGAAAATCGAATTAGCGCCAAGCAAGGCAACAGCCGATCTTCTAAAAATTACTATGCAGGATACAGATGAAATAGTAGTTCCCTTGTCAGAGTTGAGTAAGAAATTGCCTTATTACAGCAAAATTAAGCCACAACTAGCAGAACCGAGCTTCATCGATATGGAGGCAGGAATCTATAGCACCAGCCTAGCTGATAAACGTTTAGAAGAAGCTGAGGAAAAGGCCAAACAAGAAGCTAAAGAAGCGGAGAAGAAAAAACAGGAAGAAAAAAAAGCTGAAGAAAAGAAACAAGAATAAGAATCTTCAGTTTTTACTTGACAAGTGTCGTTATAAATAATAGAATAGTAGAAAACTTTTAAAGCAGTCCAGAGAGGCAGCTAAGGTTAGACAGTAAAAGGGTGGAAACTACCCGTTTTTCGTGGAACCTAGCTGCTAGCAGGTTCCTTTTTTTGAGTAATGGACTGTTAGCAAAGAATAGGAGAAAAGAATGCGTGAGAGTCGCCCAGTCATTGCTCTGGATTTTCCAAGTTTCGAGGAAGCCAAAGAATTTTTAGCCCTTTTTCCAGCAGAGGAAAAACTCTATGTCAAGGTAGGAATGGAAATCTACTATGCAGTAGGGCCCGAAGTTGTGCGTTATTTGAAATCATTGGGACATAGTGTTTTTTTGGATCTCAAGTTGCATGATATTCCAAATACAGTCAAGTCAACCATGAAAATCTTGTCAAGTCTGGGTGTCGATATGACCAATGTTCAGGCTGCAGGTGGGCTTGAAATGATGCAGGCTGCGCGTGAAGGCCTTGGTGATCAAGGGATTCTTATCGCGGTGACCCAATTGACCTCAACATCCGAGGAACAGATGCAAGACTGTCAAAATATCCAAACTAGTCTGCAAGAATCAGTAATTCACTATGCTAAGAAAACAGCTGAAGCTGGATTGGATGGAGTGGTTTGCTCAGCCCAAGAAGCCCAACTCATCAAGGAAGCTACAAACGAAGATTTTATCTGCTTGACACCAGGTATTCGACCAGCAGGTGCTGAAGCAGCGGATCAAAAACGCGTAGTGACCCCTGGTCAAGCCTATCAAATCGGTAGTGATTACATTGTAGTAGGCCGTCCTATCACACAGGCAGAAGACCCTGTAGCAGCCTACCATGCTATCAAGGAAGAATGGACACGCGATTGGGTCTAAAGCGTATTTGATTATAGATTTAAGGATAAGAAGGAGTATACCATGACACTTGCTAGAGACATTGCTAGCCATCTATTGAAAATTCAAGCGGTTTATCTCAAACCAGAAGAGCCTTTCACTTGGGCATCTGGTATTAAGTCACCTATCTATACGGATAATCGTGTGACCCTAGCTTACCCAGAAACTAGAACCTTGATTGAAAATGGTTTTGTGGATGCTATCAAAGTAGCCTTTCCAGAGGTTGAAGTGATTGCAGGAACTGCGACAGCAGGGATTCCACATGGAGCTATCATCGCGGACAAGATGAACCTACCATTTGCTTATATCCGTAGCAAACCAAAAGACCATGGAGCCGGAAACCAGATCGAAGGCCGCGTAGCTCAGGGGCAAAAAATGGTAATTGTAGAAGACTTGATCTCAACTGGTGGTTCAGTTCTCGAAGCGGTAGCAGCTGCCAAGCGTGAAGGAGCAGATGTTCTCGGTGTCGTAGCGATTTTTAGTTATCAACTAGCAAAAGCAGATAAGAACTTTGCAAACGCAGGCGTGAAACTGGTGACTCTCTCAAACTACAGCGAGCTCATCCACCTAGCTCAAGAAGAAGGTTATATCACACCAGAGGGATTAGCTCTCTTAAAACGCTTTAAAGAAGACCAAGAAAATTGGCAAAACGCTTAAAAGTAGAAAATCAGGTAGTCACTAGGATTATCTGATTTTTTATATGTGGGCAATAAAACAAAGCTCCCTAAAGGTAAAGAAGAATATAGGATAATGGTAGAATGAGAGTCCTCTCTTTTTTTGGGGCATATTCAGATAATCAGTTTGAAATTTCCAGACAAAATTTTTGAAAGGATTCTGAAAAAGAGGTAAGATAGTTAATGTAAGTTAAAGTAAACGCTTACTTAACAAGGAGGACACTTTATGTCATATAAAACAAGCAATGCAGAAGGACCTGTAGATTTTATTAACACTTATGATTTGGAGCCAATGGCGCAACAAGTCATTCCTAAAGCTGCCTTTGGTTATATCGCTAGTGGAGCAGAGGATACTTTCACTTTACGCGAGAACATCCGTGCTTTTAACCACAAACTTATTGTTCCTCATACTCTTTGTGATGTTGAAAATCCAAGCACAGAGATTGAATTTGCAGGTGAAAAATTGTCTTCACCAATCATTATGGCGCCTGTTGCGGCCCATAAATTGGCAAACGAACAGGGTGAAGTGGCGACTGCGCGTGGTGTGCATGAGTTCGGTTCGCTTTATACAACCAGCTCTTACTCTACTGTTGACCTTCCAGAAATTACAGAAGCCCTTCAAGGTACACCCCATTGGTTCCAATTTTACTTTAGTAAAGATGACGGGATTAACCGCCACATCATGGACCGTGTGAAGGCTGAAGGTTATAAAGCGATTGTCTTGACAGCAGATGCTACTGTGGGGGGGAATCGTGAAGTAGATAAGCGTAATGGTTTTGTCTTCCCAGTTGGCATGCCGATTGTTGAAGAATACCTACCAGAAGGTGCTGGTAAATCAATGGACTTTGTTTACAAATCAGCTAAACAACGCTTGTCTCCACGTGATGTAGAATTTATCGCTGAATACTCAGGACTTCCTGTGTATATCAAGGGACCACAATGCCGTGAGGACGTTGAACGTTCGCTTGCTGCAGGTGCTTCTGGTATCTGGGTAACCAACCACGGTGGTCGCCAAATCGACGGTGGACCAGCTGCCTTCGACTCACTTCAAGAAGTGGCTGAAGCAGTTGATAAACGTGTGCCAATCGTCTTTGACTCTGGTGTTCGTCGGGGTCAGCATGTCTTTAAAGCCTTGGCTTCAGGAGCAGACTTGGTAGCCATTGGCCGCCCTGTAATCTATGGCTTGGCTCTTGGTGGTAGTGTTGGTGTGCGTCAAGTCTTTGAGCACCTGAATGCAGAATTAAAGACAGTCATGCAATTGTCTGGAACTCAGACTATTGAGGATGTCAAACACTTCAAACTCCGTCATAACCCATACAATCCAACCTTCCCAGTTGACCCACGTGACTTGAAATTGTATTGATAAGTAAGACGGCCTCCACCTGATGTGGAGGTTTTTGATGTTTTGGAATGTGTTTAACATTTCTAGTGTTATATAAAAATCAATTTTTATAGTTGACAAATGTAGATTTTGATAGTATACTTAGAACTATAATTTACAAATGTAGATTTAGGAGGTGTGATTATGCAGATTTCAGATGCAGAATGGCAAGTTATGAAGATTGTTTGGATGCAGGGCGAACAGACCAGTAGGGATTTGATCAGGGTTCTGGCAGAGCGGTTTGACTGGTCCAAGTCCACGGTTCAGACACTTTTGGCTCGTCTGGTTGAGAAAGAGTGTTTGACTAGGAAAAAAGAGGGCAAGTTCTTTGTCTATTCAGCCCTTTTAACTTTGGACCAAAGTCGGGATTTACTTGTCCAAGATATCAAGGACAAGGTTTGTTCCCGTAGGATTAAGAACTTGTTGGCTGATTTGATTGCTGAATGTGATTTTACTCAGGCTGACTTGGAAGACTTAGAAGCTGTGATTTCTAAGAAGAAATCAAGCGCTGTAACAGAAGTAAGATGTAATTGTATGTAAAGGAGACGTCATGTTAAATAGTATTGTAACCATTATTTGTATTGCCCTTATCGCGTTTATCTTGTTTTGGTTTTTCAAAAAGCCTGAAAAATCTGGACAAAAGGCCCAGCAAAAAAAGGGCTACCAAGAGATTCGAGTGGAAGTCATGGGTGGCTATACGCCTGAGTTGATTATTCTCAAGAGATCGGTGCCAGCACGCATTGTCTTTGACCGTAAGGACCCTTCACCCTGTCTGGATCAGATTGTTTTTCCAGACTTTGGTGTGCATGCGGACCTGCCTATGGGGGAAGAGTATGTAGTGGAAATCACTCCTGAGCAGGCTGGAGAGTTTGGATTTGCATGTGGTATGAACATGATGCACGGCAAGATGATTGTGGAGTAGGAGGAGACTATGACTGAAATTGTAAAAGCAAGCCTAGAAAATGGCATTCAAAAAATCCGTATCACAGCTGAAAAAGGCTATCATCCAGCCCATATCCAGCTTCAAAAAGGGATTCCAGCTGAGATTACCTTTCATCGTGCCACTCCTTCAAACTGTTACAAGGAAATCCTTTTTGAAGAAGAAGGCATCTTGGAACCAATCGGCGTAGATGAAGAGAAGATAATTCGTTTTACACCTCAAGAGTTGGGTGAGCATGAATTTTCTTGTGGTATGAAGATGCAAAAGGGAAGCTATACCGTAGTGGAGAAGACGCGAAAATCTTTGTCACTTTTGCAACGTTTTTGGATTACTAGTATCTTTACAGTGCCTCTTGTTCTCCTTATGATTGGGATGTTGACAGGGACTATTAGTCATCCAGTCATGCATTGGGGCACCTTTCTAGCTACAACACCTATCATGCTAGTGGCCGGTGGTCCTTATATCCAGAGCGCTTGGGCCAGCTTTAAAAAGCACAATGCCAACATGGATACCTTGGTGGCGCTGGGAACCCTAGTGGCCTATCTCTATAGCCTAGTTGCCCTCTTCGCTGGTCTCCCCGTTTACTTTGAAAGTGCTGCATTTATCTTCTTCTTCGTTCTTTTGGGAGCCGTTTTTGAGGAAAAAATGCGGAAAAATACTTCCCAAGCTGTAGAGAAATTACTAGACTTGCAGGCTAAAACTGCAGAAGTCTTGCGTGATGATCGCTATGTTCAAGTTCCCTTGGAGCAAGTCAAGGTAGGTGATCTGATTCGAGTGCGACCTGGAGAAAAGATTGCGGTTGATGGTGTTGTAGTCGAAGGTGTCTCCAGTATTGACGAATCCATGGTGACAGGTGAGAGTCTGCCAGTGGACAAAACGGTGGGAGATACCGTTATTGGCTCAACGATTAATAACAGTGGAACTCTTGTCTTTAAGGCGGAAAAAGTTGGTTCAGAGACTGTCTTGGCTCAGATTGTAGACTTTGTGAAGAAAGCCCAGACCAGCCGCGCACCAATTCAAGACTTGACGGATAAGATTTCAGGGATTTTTGTTCCTGCAGTTGTCATTTTAGCGATTTTAACTTTTTGGATTTGGTTTGTCTTGCTTGGTGCTAGCTTTGTGGCCTCTCTACTTTATGGGGTGGCAGTTCTGATCATTGCCTGTCCTTGTGCCCTAGGTCTTGCAACACCAACGGCTCTCATGGTAGGGACAGGGCGTAGTGCCAAGATGGGAGTTCTCCTCAAGAATGGAACCGTCTTACAGGAGATCCAGAAAGTCCAAACTCTCGTCTTTGATAAGACAGGGACTTTGACGGAAGGAAAACCAGTTGTCACTGATATCATTGGCAACGAGATAGAAGTGCTCGGCTTAGCTGCCTCTTTAGAAGACGCCTCTCAGCATCCATTGGCTCAAGCCATTGTCAAGCGAGCGACTGAAGCAGGACTTGAGCTTCATACTGTAGAAAATTTCCAAGCCTTGCATGGAAAAGGTGTTTCAGGACAAATCAATGGGAAACAAGTTTTGCTTGGAAATGCTAAAATGCTAGATGGAATGGATATTTCTAGTGCTTATCAGGAAAAACTTGAAGAACTGGAAAAAGAAGCTAAGACAGTTGTGTACTTGGCTGTTGACAATGAAATCAAAGGCTTGCTTGCCCTACAGGATATTCCCAAGGAAAATGCCAAGCTCGCCATCAGTCAGTTGAAAAAATGTGGTCTCCGAACAGTTATGCTGACAGGAGATAATGCAGGTGTCGCGCGTGCCATTGCAGATCAGATCGGCATTGAGGAGGTTATTGCTGGTGTCTTGCCAGAAGAAAAAGCTCATGAAATCCATCAACTGCAACAGGCTGGTAAAGTAGCCTTTGTCGGAGATGGCATCAATGATGCGCCAGCCCTCAGTGTAGCAGATGTCGGGATTGCCATGGGTGCAGGAACCGATATTGCTATTGAGTCAGCAGGGATTGTTCTTACTCACAATGATTTGACAGGAGTGGTTCGAGCCTTTGATATGAGTAAGAGAACCTTCAATCGTATCTTGCTCAATCTCTTCTGGGCCTTTATCTATAATGTTATCGGAATTCCGGTTGCAGCAGGAGTCTTTTCAGGAATTGGATTGGCTCTCAATCCAGAACTGGCTGGTCTAGCCATGGCCTTTAGTTCTGTATCTGTTTTAACCAGTTCACTCATGCTAAACTTTAGTAAAATAGACTAAAAGCGAGCTTGCTCGCTTTTTTATTATAAAACAGTTCTGCGAAGCGTTTTCAATCTGTGCTGTAATAGAGAATGAAAACTTCTGAGCACATTCTTAGGATACTCAAAGTAAATGTGGTAAATTAGGATTGTAAATTTACTGAATCGCTTTCAAACAACATATAAAAGCGCTTTTTGTAAATGTATGAAATTATTTTGAAGGAGAGTTATCATTATGACTCAAGGGAAAATTACTGCATCTGCAGCAATGCTCAACGTATTGAAAACATGGGGCGTAGACACAATCTACGGTATCCCATCAGGAACACTCAGCTCACTCATGGACGCTTTGGCTGAAGACAAAGATATCCGCTTCTTGCAAGTTCGCCACGAAGAAACAGGTGCCCTTGCAGCGGTAATGCAAGCTAAATTTGGCGGCTCAATCGGGGTTGCAGTTGGTTCAGGTGGTCCAGGTGCGACTCACTTGATTAACGGTGTTTACGATGCAGCTATGGATAACACTCCATTCCTTGCTATCCTTGGATCACGTCCAGTCAACGAACTCAACATGGATGCCTTCCAAGAATTGAACCAAAACCCAATGTACAATGGTATCGCTGTCTACAACAAACGTGTAGCATACGCTGAGCAATTGCCAAAAGTTATTGACGAAGCTTGCCGTGCTGCAGTTTCTAAAAAAGGTCCAGCTGTTGTTGAAATCCCAGTAAACTTCGGTTTCCAAGAAATCGACGAAAACTCATACTACGGTTCAGGTTCATACGAACGTTCATTCATCGCTCCTGCTTTGAACGAAGTTGAAATCGACAAAGCTGTTGAAATCTTGAATAATGCTGAACGCCCAGTTATCTACGCTGGTTATGGTGGTGTTAAAGCTGGTGAAGTCATTACTGAATTGTCACGTAAAATCAAAGCACCAATCATCACAACTGGTAAAAACTTTGAAGCTTTTGAATGGAACTACGAAGGTTTGACAGGTTCTGCTTACCGTGTTGGTTGGAAACCAGCCAACGAAGTGGTCTTTGAAGCAGACACAGTTCTTTTCCTTGGTTCAAACTTCCCATTTGCTGAAGTTTACGAAGCCTTCAAGAACACTGAAAAATTCATCCAAGTGGACATCGACCCTTACAAACTTGGTAAACGTCATGCCCTTGACGCTTCTATCCTTGGTGATGCAGGTCAAGCAGCACAAGCTATCCTTGATAAGGTAGACGCAGTTGAGTCTACTCCATGGTGGCGTGCAAACGTTAAGAACAACCAAAACTGGCGTGATTACATGAACAAACTCGAAGGTAAAACTGAGGGTGAATTGCAATTATACCAAGTCTACAATGCTATCAACAAACATGCTGACCAAGACGCAATCTACTCAATCGACGTAGGTGACACTACTCAAACATCTACTCGTCACCTTCACATGACACCTAAGAACATGTGGCGTACATCTCCACTCTTTGCGACAATGGGTATTGCCCTTCCTGGTGGTATCGCTGCTAAGAAAGACAATCCAGATCGCCAAGTATGGAACATCATGGGTGACGGTGCATTCAACATGTGCTACCCAGACGTGATCACAAACGTTCAATACGACCTTCCAGTTATCAACGTTGTCTTCTCAAATGGTAAATATGCCTTCATCAAGGACAAATACGAAGACACAAACAAACACTTGTTTGGTTGTGACTTCCCTAACGCGGACTACGCGAAAATCGCTGAAGCGCAAGGTGCTGTAGGATTTACAGTTGATCGTATCGAAGACATCGACGCAGTTGTTGCAGAAGCTGTGAAACTCAATAAAGAAGGTAAAACTGTTGTGATCGATGCTCGCATCTCTCAACATCGTCCACTTCCAGTAGAAGTACTTGAACTCGATCCAAAACTTCACTCAGAAGAAGCAATCAAAGCCTTCAAGGAAAAATACGAAGCAGAAGAACTCGTACCATTCCGCCTCTTCTTGGAAGAAGAAGGATTGCAATCACGCGCAATTAAATAATTCCTCTAAGAAAAATTGTTATTTAAAAGAGTCTGGGACAAAAAGATTTTGATTTTAGGAATTCTTTATTATAAATTTTTAAAATCGATAGATTAGACAAAAAAGCGAACAAGACAGAATTCTGAGTGTCAGATAACTGATTTTGTTCGCTTTTTATATTTGAAGTCGGACTTTTGTCCCAGACTCTTTGCATATTAAGGTCTCAAGATAAAATATATTCATATATATTTGTAAATAGTGATATAATAGACCTATGGCATATTAAAAATTTTCTTGGAAAATTTTATTTATGATAAAATAAGATTAATAGTGAAATTAAAAAGGAGATTAACATGGATATTGACGGGAAAGCTATAGTAACTAGTGTAACAACTGATATAGTAAAGAGTGGAATTACTCTAGGTTGGGAAAAAATTAAAAGTTATTTTAAAGATCTTGATGCTAGTGCAGCTATTGAATATAGAACAGCATATGAAGATTATCTAAAAAATACAAAGGACAGATATGGGAAAATAAAAACTATTATTTATAGGAGAGAAAGAAAAGATCTATACTCTTTTTATGAAGCTACAGGTATATCTTATGCAGGTCAAATACTCTCTTCTTCTGATATTAATAATTTATTAGAAATTGATAGTAAAATTTTAGTTACAGGAACTGGTGGAATTGGTAAGTCAATATTGTTTAAACATCTTTTTTTGAATTCGATGGAAGTTACAAATTTTATTCCAGTATTTATCGAATTAAGAAGTTTGAATACTTTAGAGAATAAAGAATTAAATATTTCAAATTTAATATTTAAAACTTTGGTATCAAATGGATTTAGGTTGGAAAGAAAGTATTTTGATGATAGCTTAGAACAAGGTGCTTACATAATTTTTTTAGATGGATTTGATGAAATTCACCATGATAAGAAAGCTTCTATTACTAAAGCAATTAAGGATTTCTGTGAAAGGTATGCATCAAACCAAGTTTTTGTTTCCTCTAGACCATCAACAGAATTTATAGGATGGTCAGATTTTAGTGAGTTTGAGTCATTACCATTAACTAAAGAACAAGCGTTGAGTCTAATTAATAAGATTGATTTTGATGAAACGGCAAAATCAATATTTTCTGAGGAATTAGATAAGAAATTGTATGAAAAATATAAATCATTTGCTTCTAATCCTTTATTATTGACAATTATGTTATTAACATTCCAAAAACATGCGTCAATTCCTGAGCGTTTAAATGATTTTTACGAGGAAGCATTTGTAACTCTATTTAATGTACATGATGCTACGAAAGATTCATTTGTAAGAGATATACGAAGTGGTTTAAGTTGTGAGGATTTTAAACTTGTATTCTCCTACATTTGCTTTAAATCATACTTTAAAGGAGAATATGAATTTTCTGAAACAAGATTACATGAACTAATTAATAGTGCGAAAGAAAAATTCAAAGACAAATTTAGTTTTAATGTTGATGACTTTCAGGAAGATTTAGTGCATTCTGTCTGTATGCTTGTGAAAGAAGGACTAGAATATAGATTCTCTCATCGCTCTTTTCAAGAATATTTTTCAGCATGGTACACTTGTAAATTACCCGATATTACTCAAGAAAAACTATTAGATGGATGGCTCAGAGAATCTTCAACAATACAAACGGATTCATATTTTTACATGTTGTTTGATTTGCAAAATGAAAAAGTAAACTATATTATTCTAAAACCTGTTATGGAAAATATTATTAAACTTTATGAAAAAGAAGGTCTGCTAATTTTTTTAAAAACATTATTTGATAGATTTTCTATTGAAGAACAAGAAGAAAATCAAAAATATAGGGGTAGTTTGTATATTAAAGATAAATATTTATGTAATGGTTTAATACTATTAACTCGATTGAATAAGTACCAGAATGATAAAAAAGATTTCGTTTCAAAAGAGGATTATGAGATTTTTAATTCGAAAAAAAGAGAACACACTTATTTTATGAATATTAACGAAGGAATAGAGCTATTTGGTGAAGAAAAATTTGTAAATATGTTCTCTTGGTTATCTAATCAAGTTGAATTTATATATAAAATATATGAATCTACACATAATATGAAAACGAAAAAACGAAAGGTAGCTAGTATCATAGAGGAACTATAAATAATCTATTCAGGTGTATACAAATGAATTTAAATCAATTAGATCTTATCGTTTCAGATGTTCCTCAAGTCTGTGCTGACTTGGAGCGTATTTTGGATAAAAAGTCTGATTATGTTGATGACAGTTTTGCTCAGTTCACGATTGGCAGTCACTGTCTTATGTTGTCTCAAAATCATTTGATTCCTTTGGAAAAGTTTCAGTCAGGCATCATTCTTCACATTGAGGTTGAGGATGTAGACCAGAACTACCAACGGTTGAAAGAGCTTGGTGCCGACATTTTACACGGTCCGACTGTAACTGATTGGGGTACGGAGTCGCTGCTAGTTAAGGGACCTGCTGGTCTAGTGATTGATTTTTATCGTATGAAGTAGGGCGCTTAATCATTTGACGTTAACCTTAGCTATTTTTAAAACAGAAATTGAGAATGTGAATTATTAAAAGATCGGAGCAATCCGGTCTTTTTCTGTTTCCTCTTTCTTATCACAAGATTGTGATAGTTTACATCTTCATAACAAAAGCTTCAAAGTCTTGATTGTTTTGAAGAAAGATTATAAAATATGATTCATAAAAATGAAAGAGGTTTTGAAAATGTCTGAAAAACAAATGAAAATTTTGGGTTGGGTAGCGACCTTTATGTCTGTTATGATGTATGTCTCTTACTTCCCACAAATCATGAACAATCTAGCTGGTCAAAAAGGAAACTTCATCCAACCCTTGGTCGCAGCCATCAACTGTAGTCTATGGGTTTACTACGGTCTTTTCAAAAAGGAAAGAGATATCCCCCTTGCGGCTGCTAATGCTCCAGGTATCGTTTTTGGCCTAGTAACGGCTATCACAGCTTTGATTTAAAAGAAGACTGGTTTCAGTCTTTTTTTGTACATAAAAATAGATTCTCAAGTAAAGGAAGTCTAATGAGAGTTGAGGAAAACAGCCGTTGACAGCGAGCTTTCTGAGTGCTGCTTTAGGGGTTCCTCCATCAAGTAAAAGATTATTTCGTCACTATTTTTATAAAATCTTCTCCCTACTTTATAATGTGTGAAAAAGAGTTCAATAAGACCTGGTTTTTTGCTATAATGAAGTGAGAAAAACAGACAGGAGAATAAGATGTCAGAACCATTATTTTTACAATCAGTTATGCAAGAAAAAATCTGGGGTGGAACCAAGCTACGTGATGAGTTTGGCTATGACATTCCAAGTGAAAAAATCGGAGAATACTGGGCTATCTCAGCTCACCCAAATGGGGTTTCAAAGGTCGCTAATGGGCGCTTTGAGGGAACAGACCTAGCTACCTTGTATGAAGAACACCGTGAATTGTTTGGTAACCGTCCAGAACCTGTGTTTCCGCTATTGACCAAGATTCTTGATGCCAACGATTGGCTCAGTGTCCAAGTTCACCCAGACGATGCCTATGGATTAGAACATGAAGGCGAGCTCGGAAAAACAGAGTGCTGGTACATCATCGCAGCAGACGAAGGTTCAGAGATTATCTATGGTCATAATGCCAAGTCAAAAGAAGAACTCCGCCAGCAAATCGAAGATAAAAACTGGGATGGTTTATTAACAAAAGTCCCTGTCAAGGCTGGTGATTTCTTCTATGTACCAAGTGGAACTATGCACGCTATCGGTGCAGGTATCTTGATTCTTGAAACCCAGCAGTCTAGCGATACCACCTACCGTGTCTATGACTTTGACCGTAAGGATGATAATGGTAACTTGCGTGAACTTCACCTTGAAAAATCCATCGATGTTTTGAACATTGGAGAGCCTGCCAATAGCCGTCCTGTAACTGTCAAAGCAGATGATTTGCGTTCCACTCTTCTTGTATCCAATGATTTCTTCGCAGTTTACAAGTGGGAAATTACTGGAAAAGTTGACTTTGAAAAGACAGCTGACTACAGCCTGTTCAGCGTCTTAGCTGGTCAAGGTCAACTGACTGTTGAAGGAAAAAACTATCCAATCCAAAAAGGCAGCCACTTTATCCTACCAAGTGATGTTGAAGCTTGGACCTTGGAAGGGCAAGGCTTGGAATTGATTGTTAGCCATCCATAAAAAGAAAGGGCCTGAGTTCATTACTCAAGTCCTTTTTGATTACATAAATTGGGCGATAAAGACCACAATGATGATGATAGGAATGATAAAACGAAGAAGGAAGAGCCATACTTGGAAAAGTCCCTGTTTCCATGCTCTTCCATCAAGATGGAGTTCCTCCATAGCAAGAGCCTTATTAAAGATATAGCCTGTAAAGAGAGAAAGGCAGAGGGCTCCAAATGGCATGAGAAGATTGGAAACCAAGAAGTCCATAGCGTCAAAGAAAGTCTTCCCCAAAATGTGAACATCTGCCATGATTCCATAGGACAGGGCTGAAGGAATACCAAAAACAAAGGTCAAGATTCCTAAAATAGCACTCCATTTAGCACGCTTACTGTTGTCCTGGTTGGTGATATTGCCCACATTGATTTCCAGCATCACGACAGAGGAAGTGACCGTCGCAAAGAGGAAGAGCAAGAGGAAAAGGATGTAGAAAATGGTTCCAAAAGGTATCTTGTCAAAGAGTTGGGGCAAGACGATAAAGAGCAGGCTTGGTCCCCCTTCAGACTGGATGTTGAAAGCTGACATGGCTGGGAAAATGGCTAGTCCTGCCATGATGGATACCGAGATGTTCATGGCTACGATGGAAATCCCTGATTGGACCAGATTGGTTTTCTTGTCCAAGTAGGAAGCATAGGTCAGCATGGCTGTCACCCCTAGTGAGAGGGCAAAGAAGGATTGTCCCAGAGCGTAGAGGAGGCCAGCGCTAGTCAGTTTTGAAAAGTCTGGTTTGAGGAAGTAGAGAACCCCTTCCATGGCATTTGGCAAGCTGAGCGAGCGTCCAATGATCACGACAAAGATGATAAAGAGCAGAGGCATCATGACTTTCGAGACTCTTTCAATCCCTTTTTGAACCCCACGTGATACAATAAAGATATTCAACAAGATAAAGGCAGCTTGAGCCCCTAGAGCAATGGCTGGATTTGAAATGATTGAAGTAAATAACTGAGCATAATCACTCGTTCCGCCAAACTGGAACAATTTCCCAAACTCAATGCCTAGATAAACTAAAATCCATCCTCCGATAACACTGTAAAAAGAGAGAAGGATAAAGAGGGCAAAGGCACCAATCCAACCGATAAAATTGTACTTGTTATTCTTGCCAAGTTTTCCAAAGGTTTTGATAGCCGAAACACCAGCACTACGGCCAAGGGCAAACTCAGCCAGCAAGAGTGGAAAACCAATTAAAATGGTAGAAATGAGAAAGACCAGTAAAAAGCCGCCGCCACCATTAGCAGCAGTCATATAGGGAAACTTCCAAACGGCACCAAGCCCGATGGCTGAACCAGCAGATGCTAGGATAAAGCCAAGTTTCGAGCCCCATTGCGATTTTTCTGACATAGTTAAACTCCAATTTTGTTTTTCAAATAAGAAAAGGCTACTTGAGTTGTCAAATAGCCCTCTCTCAATGGCTCTTTATGAGCCTTCTGTTTGATTGATAGACTTGACCATCCTATCATGTTTTCTGAAGTCTGTCAAGAAAACCATTTTCAAGTTTTCACAGTTTTCTCAAAAAGTTAAAAAATTTTCGCAAAAGTACTTGACTCTGACCTAAGGGGAGGGGTTATACTATCCTTGTAAGGAGGAAATCATGTACCATATCAAAGAAGCTGCGCAGCTTTCAGGTGTCTCTGTCAAGACCCTGCACCACTACGATAAGATAGGACTCTTGGTTCCGTTAAAGTCGGAAAATGGCTATCGAACCTACAGTCAAGAGGATTTGGAACGCCTTCAGGTCATTCTGTATTATAAATATCTAGGCTTTTCTTTAGAAAAAATAGCAGAGCTGTTAAAGGAAGAAAGGACAGATTTATTGCCCCATTTGACCAGGCAGTTGGACTATTTGACTCGAGAAAGGCAACATCTGGATACTTTGATTTCCACCTTGCAAAAAACCATTCAAGAACAAAAAGGAGAAAGAAAAATGACGATTGAGGAAAAATTCACTGGATTTAGCTATCAAGACAATCAAAAATACCACCAAGAGGCGGTAGAGAAATATGGTCAAGAAGTCATGGGACAAGCGCTTGAACGCCAAAAAGGTCGCGAAGACGAGGCCACAGCCGCCTTCAACCAAGTTTTTCAAGCCTTGGCACAAAACCTTCAAGCTGGTCTGCCTGAAACAGCAGCCGAAAATCAAGAAGAGGCAGCTAAGCTCTTGCAAGCCATTCGTACTTATGGATTTGACTGCCCTATTGAAGTCTTCGGTCATATCGGTAAAGGATACGTCTACAATCCAGAGTTTAAGGAAAACATTGACAAATTTGGACCTGGAACAGCCCAGTACACATCAGATGTCATTGCACACTATGTTCAAACTCAGATAACATAAGCATCGCTGGAGATTTGTCCTGATCCGCTAAAAAAGCTAAATCTTCTATTTAACTTTTTTAGGGGACAGGTCATTTTAGTTGTTATCTTTTTGAAAAGCATCCTGGTCCCAGACTCTTTACTTTGTTACTAAAAGAAAATTCATTTTTAAAGTTTTTGCATTGTCAACTCTGAGTGATTAGTTCGCCTTGATAAAATCAGTAAAAAAAGATATGATAGTAGGAGAAAAATGAGGTTAAGAGTGATGGACAAAAGTAGAATTAAAACAGAAACACAGCAGGTAATTGAAGATGTTTTGGAAAAGGCTGGATTGCGTGAAGGAAGCCTCTTTGTCCTAGGTTTATCCTCTAGCGAAGTTTTAGGCGGCCATATAGGCAAAGAATCAAGCCAAGAAATTGGCGAAATCATTGTGAAAACCATCCTAGATATCCTAGAGGAAAAAGGAATTCACCTAGCTGTTCAAGGCTGTGAACACGTCAATCGGGCCCTGGTCGTTGAACGTCAGGTGGCAGAGCAGTTTGGTCTGGAAATCGTCAGTGTCCTTCCGACTCTTCATGCAGGCGGTTCGGGTCAGTTAGCTGCATTTAAGTTTATGAAAGACCCTGTTGAGGTGGAATTTATCAAGGCTCATGCGGGAATTGATATCGGAGATACCGCAATTGGTATGCATGTTAAGCATGTTCAGGTTCCGATTCGCCCTCTTTTGAGAGAAATTGGGCATGCTCATGTAACAGCTCTAGCTAGTCGCCCAAAACTCATCGGAGGTGCGCGTGCCCAGTATCCACAAGATTCTATTAGAAAGATATGAGAATGAAAAAGAGAAAAGAACAGTTTCAAAAAAACCTAAAGTATTCTATTCGTAAATTGACTGTTGGAGTTGGTCCTGTAGCAATCGGGGCCTTTCTTGTTGGTGCCAGCTTGTTATTAACTGGTAAAGTCCAAGCAGATGAATTAGCTGAAGTGAATTCAGTCCATTATAGATATTTGACGGAGCAAGAATTAACCGAGTCTGAAAAAGCCTTGATTCATCATGAAGTTCCTACAGAATTTCAAGATGAAGATATTATTTATGTGGTTTATCGCAAGAAGGCAACTAACAGTCAACAACTTCCCTATACAGGAAGTAAAGAATTTGCTTTAGCAGGTTTTGGTCTTGCAACAGCATCTTTAGCTGTTTTTTTGGTGTCTAAAAAACAGCGTCAGAAAGTTCTTGGAGTGCTTTTGATTGGTTCTCTTGGTGTCAGCAACTTCATTCCTTTTGCTACTTTTGCCTCTGAGAATAAAGAATTACTTTCTTACAATCAAACGATCTCGGCCGCCTCAAATGAAGAACTAACGAAAGGTGTGATTGATATTGAAGGATATGAGTATATTGGTTATTTTAAAGGAATTGACACAAAAGTAGCTAGTTTTTCTAAAAAAGGGAAATCTCTAGTCCAAGACAATGCCCTAGATTATACTGGAAAACTTGAAAGCAAGGACACTCAGGAAGCTGGCAAGGAAGGCGAATCTCTAATTCAAGATAGTTTGCCAGCCTATACTGGAAAACTTGAAAGCAAAGGTACTCAGGAATCCGGTAAAGAAGGCCAATCTCTCGTTCAAGATAGTTTGCCAGCGTATACTGGAAAGCTTGAAAGTAAGGGTACTCAGGAAACTGGTAAGGAAGGCGAATCTCTAATTCAAGATAGTTTACCAACCTATACTGGAAAACTTGAAAGTAAGGGTACTCAGGAATCCGGTAAAGAAGGCGAGTCCCTTGTTCAAGATAGTTTGCCAGCGTATACTGGCAAGCTTGAAAGCAAAGGCACTCAAGAGTCTGGTAAAGAAGGTGACTCCCTTGTTCAAGATAGTTTATCAGCGTATACTGAAAAGCTTGAGAGCAAGGGCACTCAAGAAGTAGGTAAAGAAGGCGACTCCCTCGTTCAAGGCAATTCCCCAACGTATACTGGAAAACTTGAAAGCAAGGGTACTCAGGAGTCTGGTAAAGAAGGCGAGTCCCTTGTTCAAGATAGTTTGCCAGCCTATACTGAAAAGCTTGAAAGCAAAGGTACTCAGAAAACTGGTCAAGAAGGTGACTCCCTTGTTCAAGATAGTTTGCCAGCCTATACTGGAAAACTTGAAAGCAAAGGTACTCAGAAAACTGGTCAAGAAGGTCAATCTCTAATTCAAGATAGTTTGCCAGCCTATACTGAAAAGCTTGAAAGCAAAGGTACTCAGGAATCCGGTCAAGAAGGCGAATCCCTTGTTCAAGAGGATCTTCCAGAATATACAGTAACTGAAGGAACAATTACTAAAGACACAATCGCAGAGATTGACTACCAGACGGAAATCATTGATGACCCTACAAAATACACTGACGAAGAAACAGTGGTTCAAAACGGTGAAAAAGGGATCCAAGTTACCAAAACGACTTATAAAACTGTCGAAGGTGTTGAGACTGACCAAGTTTTAAATACAACAACCACTGTCATCAAAAAACCAATCACTAAAAAAATAAGTCGTGGTACGAAACCAATAGAAGGAACTCTTGTAGAAGAAAGTCTTGAAAAAATTCCGTTTAAAGAGATAGTCGAAGAAGACGCGCAATTGAAAAAGGGCGATAAAGTTACGGTCCAAGAAGGAAAAGACGGTCAGAAAAAGGTTATCAAAACCTACAAGACCATCAAAGGAATCAAGACGCAGGAAGCGCCTGAAATTCTTGAACAGGTCATCGAGTTAGCCCAAGACCGTATTGTTAAACTAGGTACCAAAAACTTCGAAAAGCCAGTGTTGACTTTTTCAAGGGTTGATATTCAGGATTTGAAACGCTCATCTCAGATTCATTATAATCTGGAAAATCCAAGTAAGGCAGCGATTAAATCGATCACTTTAACCCTGAAAAAAGGCGACGAAGTCGTGAAAACCATGACGGTTTCACCGGATAACTTGACTGCAACTCTAACAGATTTGCAGTATTACAAGGATTATAAACTCGAAACAAAAATGGTTTATGATCGTGGTGAAGGAAACGAGGAAGAAATTCTCAAAGAAGAACCACTGAGAATTGATTTAAAAAAGGTCGAAGTTAAAAATATAAAAGAAACAAGCCTCATAAGTGTTGACGACAATGGCGTAGAAACGGATAGCAGCTTCTTAACCTCTGTTCCAAGTGATGTAAGACCTTACTATCTAAAAATTGCTACACGTGATAATAAGATGACGCGTCTTGCGATTGACAAAATTGAAGAAGTGACAGTCGATGGGAAAACGCTTTATAAGGTCACTGCCAAAGCGCCTGACCTTGTTCAGCATACGGATGGTAACCAGCTCAGTGAGGAATACACCCATTATTTTGCCAAACCAAAAACTCATGAAGAGAATGTCTACTACGATTTCAATGAACTTGTAAAAGCTATGCAGGCCAATCCATCTGGTGAATTTAAAATTGGTGCAGACTTGAATGCGGTCAATGTTCCTGCAGCTGGTAAATCATATGTAACGACGAAATTCCGAGGCAAGCTATCAAGTGTGGACGGTCAGCGATACACGATTCATAACTTGGAACGTCCACTATTAGGTGATACCGAAGGCGCCCACATCCATGACCTTAACCTTGGTAAGGTAAACATTCATATGCCATGGGCCAATAGAGTTGCTCCCTTGGCTGCTGTTGTAAAAAACACAACGATCAATAATGTGAAAGTAACGGGTACAGTTGTCGGAAATAATGACGTATCAGGTTTGATCAATAAAATTGATAATAACGGCAGATTAACAAATGTGGCATTCATTGGTAAGCTTCATTCTGGTGGGAATCAAGGCGCCTTTCTTGCTGGAATTGTTGGAGAAAACTGGAAAGGTTCTGTTGAGAAGGCCTATGTTGATGCACAAATAACGGGTAATAAAGCGAAAGTTGCTGGCATCGCCTATTGGTCACAAAATGGTGGGGACAACCATGCAGTTTATCGGGACGGAGCCATTAAAAAATCTGTAGCTAAAGGTACTATCGATGTCAGAGAACCTATTAGCGCGGGTGGCGTTGTAGGCAGTACAAATGCCTTGGGCTCCGTTGAAGACACTGTTTCAATGATGAAAGTTAAGAACGGTGAGATTTTCTATGGCTCATCTGATATTGATGATGATCCTTATTGGACAGGTGACCGCTTAAACCGAAACTTTGTTGTTACTGGTGTGAGTGAAGGCAAATCTTCATATAGATATTCTAAACAACAGCATCGTATTAAGCCTATTTCGCAAGAAGAAGCAGACAAGAAAATTGCTGCTTTGGGAATCACAGCGCATGAGTATGAAATCAATGAGCCTGTTGTAGATAAATTAAACCGTTTGACACACCGTGAAGACGAGTACAAGGCCATTCAAGACTACAGAGCTGACCGCGAACTTGCCTATCGCAATATTGAAAAATTACAACCATTCTATAATAAGGAGTGGATTGTCAATCAGACTAATAAACTAGATGCTAGCTCAAACTTGGTGACCAAAGAAGTCCTTTCTGTTACTGGTTTGAAAAATGGGCAGTTTGTAACAGACTTGTCAGCTATTGATCAGATCATGATTCACTATGCTGATGGTACCAAAGAAGAATTGGCCGTTACTGCCAAAGCTGACTCTGATGTAAAACAAGTCAAAGAGTACGAAGTGACCAACCAGAATATCGTTTATACGCCAAATATGCTAGTGAAAGATCGTGCTGGTTTGATTGCAAAGGCAAAAGAAACATTATCCAGTGTAGAATTGATTTCTCCTGAAGTGCGCGCTCTTATGGACAAGCGGAACAAACCGCAAGAAAACACGGATGAACGAAAAAATGGCTACATTCGCGATTTATTCTTAGAAGAAAGTTTTGATGAAGTAAAACAAAATCTTGGAAACTTGGTGAAACAAATTGTTGAAAATGAAGATCATCAACTAAATGATGATGAAGCAGCTCAACGTGCTTTCATTAAGAAAGTTGAAGACAATAAGGCCAACATTATGATGGGGCTCGCTTATTTGAACCAATACTATGGCATTAAATATGATGGTTTGTCGATCAAAGATATTATGATGTTTAAACCAGATTTTTATGGTAAGAACGTGAATGTCTTAGATCGCTTGATCACTATCGGCTCAAAAGAGAATAATCTTAAGGGCGATCAATCCCAAGATGCGTATAGTCGAGTGATTGCAGGTGCTACAGGTAAAGGAAGCCTTCATGAGTTTCTAACATATAACATGAAATTGTTTACAAATGAAACCGATATGAATGTTTGGTTTAAAAAGGCGATTGAAAAGAATGCTTATGTGATAGAACAGCCATCATTGAACCCCGATTTTGCTCATAAGAAGTATCGTCTGTATGAAGGGATTAATAATGGCGTTCATGGTCGGATGATTTTGCCTCTATTAAACTTGAATAACTCGCATCTCTTCATGATTTCGACCTATAATACCATTTCTTTTAGTGCTTTTGAAAAATATGGTAAAAATACTGAGGAGGCTCGTGAAGCCTTCAAGAGTGAGATCAATAAGAGAGCAAAAGAGCAGGTGAACTACTTAGACTTTTGGTCAAAATTAGCTGCTGATAATGTACGTAATAAGCTCCTCAAGAGTGAAAATAGTGTTCCAACACCTGTTTGGGACAATCATGATGCGCCGGGTATCGGTTGGGCAAACCGATATGGTCATAAGGATGGGAAACCAGATTATGCTCCGATTCGAGAGTTTTTTGGACGGATTCATAAATATCATGGCTATCAGTATGGATATGGTGCTTACGCATATATCTTTGCCGCTCCAAATCAGCAAGATGCTGTTTACTTTGTTATGACAGAGTTGATAAGTGATTTTGGTACATCGGCCTTTACGCATGAAACGACTCATGTGAATGATCGTATGGCTTACTATGGCGGTTGGTATCATCGTGAAGGGACGGACTTAGAGTCCTTTGCGCAAGGTATGCTCCAGTCACCATCGTTGACAAATCCAAATGGTGAATACGGTGCCTTAGGTTTGAACATGGCTTATGAACGTCAGAATGATGGCAATCAAATCTACAATTATGATCCAAACAAGTTAAAGAACCGTGAAGAAATTGATCACTATATGAAGAACTATAACGAGGCTCTGATGATGCTGGACCATCTAGAAGCAGATGCAGTTATTGGAAAACACTTGGACGACAACGGCAAGTGGTTCAAGAAGATGGACCGAGAATGGCGTACGAACGCTGAGCGAAACAATCTGAAAGGCGAGCCACATCAATGGGATAAATTACGTGATTTAACGGATAATGAGAAGAAATTGACGATTACGAGCATTGATCAATTGGTTGATCATAACTTCGTTACAAAACATGGTATGCCAGGGAATGGACGTTATCGTTCGGAAGGTTTTGACAGTGCTTACCAAGCGGTAAATATGATGTCGGGTATCTTTGGTGGTAATACTAGCAAGAGTACAGTTGGTTCGATTTCATTTAAACATAATGCTTTCCGTATGTGGGGATACTATGGTTATCTTAACGGATTTATTGGTTACGCTTCAAACAAATATAAGGCGGAAGCCAACAAGGAAAATAAAGGGTTGTTGGGTGATGACTTCATTATCAAGAAAGTCTCTAATGGCCAATTTGATACTCTTGAAGCATGGAAGAAACATTGGTATAAAGAAGTCTATGACAAAGCTCAAAACGGCTTCACTACAATCGAAATCAATGGCAGATCTATCTCTACTTATGCTGAGTTGAAGTCCTTATTTGATGAAGCTGTTCAAAAAGACCTAGATAGCATGGAAAATCCAAATATAAAGAATCATTATAAAAATACTGAAGACCTTAAATGGAAGGTTTACAAACAGCTCCTTCAAAAATCAGATGGATTCTCTGGAAATTTATTTGCCAAAGCATCGTTATAAAGTCGAAATGACTAAAAAGGTGGATCAGCTTAAGCTGCATCTGCCTTTTTGTGCTATACTTAAGATATGCATAGAAAAACAGTGATTGATTTTAGAGCTTTGGGCGAGAGATACACCTTTACTCAGCCTATCAAAGAGTTAAAAACGAGAGATTTATCAGAAGTGGCAGACTTGCTGGCACAGGTGGAGAGCTACCAAGAACAGGGCTATTATGTAGTGGGCTATGTCAGCTATGAGGCTGCACCTGCTTTTGAGGAGAAATTAGCAGTTCACAAGGTTTCTTTACTGGCAGAGTATCTGCTATATTTTACAGTTCATGATAGGGTAGAAACATCGCCTATTCCTCTGACTTATGAGGAAGTAGACCTGCCTTCAAAGTGGCAGGAAGTAACGTCAGCAGAGGACTATGAAAAGGCGATTGCCCAGATTCACCATCATTTGCGGCAGGGTGACACCTATCAGGTCAACTACACTGTCCAACTCAAGCAAGACTTAAGTGCCAATCCTTTTGACATTTACAATCGCATGGTGGTAGAACAGGAGGCGGGCTACAATGCCTATATTGAACACGATGAGATGGCAGTGATTTCCATGAGTCCAGAGCTCTTTTTTGAGCAAAATGACCGTGAATTGACAACACGACCGATGAAGGGAACAACCCAGCGTGGGGTGACTGACCAAGAAGACCTTGCCCAAGCCAGTTGGTTGGAGCAGGATCCCAAAAATCGCTCTGAAAATATGATGATTGTGGACCTCTTGCGCAACGATATGAACCGTATTTCTGAAGTGGGTAGTGAGCGTGTAGAACGTCTTTGTCAAGTGGAGCAGTATTCAACCGTTTGGCAGATGACTTCGACCATCAAGAGTCAGTTGCGAGAGGATGTGGACTTGGTTGCTATTTTTCGTTCTCTCTTTCCTTGTGGTTCCATAACAGGAGCGCCCAAAATTGCGACCATGGAAATCATCAAGGACTTGGAGCCACACCCCAGAGGAGTTTACTGCGGAACGATTGGTATCTTGCTTCCAAATGGGCGACGAATTTTCAATGTCGCTATTCGGACTATCCAACTGCATCAAGGGAAAGCCATCTATGGAGTTGGCGGAGGGATTACTTGGGATAGTACTTGGGAATCTGAATACCGAGAGGTTCATCAAAAGGCGGCTGTACTCTATCGTAAACAAGCTCGTTTCCAACTGATTTCAACTGGTAAAATCAGCCAAAAACAACTGCTGTTTGAAGATCAACATCTGGAAAGACTGACAAAGGCGAGTAGGTATTTTGCCTATCCTTTTGATCCGGAAGACCTGAGACAAAGGATAGAGGAAGAGTGCCAAGCTTGCGATTCCCACCAAGACTATCGTTTGCGAATTACTCTTAACAAGTCTGGAGAGCTGGAACTCAGTCGCCAAGTATTAACCCCCCTTAGTCCGACCTTCTGCAAAGCCAAACTTTGTCTGCAAGAAGCAGATTTGAATCAATCCTTTACCTACTTTAAAACAACTCATAGACCGCATTTGAGCCTAGGGGAGCAAGAGAAGATTTACCACAATAAGTCAGGAGAACTGCTTGAGACCTCCATTGGAAATCTGGTTCTGAAAATTGCCGGAAAATTCTATACACCGCCTATCAGACTAGGAATTTTGCCAGGAATCTACCGCCAGCATTTGCTAGAAACAGGACAGGTAGAGGAAAAAGTCTTGACTTTGGCAGACTTGAACCAAGCGGAAACTATCTATGGTTGTAATGCGGTCAGAGGCTTATATGAGTTGGAAGTGATATAACTATGGATTTTTCAATTAAGTTTTAGATTTATTTCTGAATATTTAATATTTGATTTGAAAGTAAAATAAAGTATATGGTATACTATAGGTATAAATCATTAAGATAATGGAGATTTTTATGAAAAAATCAAAAAAAATTTTAGTAACCAGCTTAGCAACTGCAACACTGGGACTCATTTCACTTACAGATACAACTGGAGCCTTTCCTTTTTCTGCTCAGCATGTTTCTGCTCAAGAAAAGGATGTATCTAAAAATGGTAAGGTTGTAAAAGAGAATACAACTTCGGCGCCAAATCAAGCTGAGAAATCGAAAACACCAGCGCAAAAGCCTGCTGAGAAATCGAAAACACCAGCGCAAAAGCCTGCTGAGAAACCAAAAACACCAGCGCAAAACCCTGCTGAGAAACCAAAAACACCAGCGCCGAAACCCGCTGAGAAACCGAAAACACCAGCACAAAATCCTGCTGAGAAACCGAAAACATCAGCACAAAAATCTCCTGAGCAGGCAAAAAATATAACTCCTAAAGAGGATAAGTCCAAATCTACAGCTCAGTCTGGTTGGGTAGGCTCATCATACTATCAAAATGGTACTAAAGTTACTAATAAGTGGATTTTTGATAAAAAAGCTAATTCTTATTTCTATCTAAATGCATCGGGAAATTATGTCCAAAATGCCTGGGTCGGCAATTACTATCTTAAATCAGATGGTAAAATGGCTAAGAACGAATGGATTTATGATAAAAAATACTCTGCACATTATTATTTAACAGGAGAAGGTAGCTACGCTCGTAATACATGGGTAGGTAATTACTATCTCAAATCAGACGGGAAGAGAGCTAAAAATGAATGGATTTATGATACGAAATCGAGTTCATATTTTTATCTAACATCAGAAGGAAGTTCTGCTCGTAACACTTGGGAAGGCAATTACTATCTTAAATCAGATGGTAAAATGGCTAAGAGTGAATGGATTTATGATAAAAACTATGGATCCTATTATTATCTAACAACAGAAGGTAGCTACGCTCGAAACACATGGGTCGGCAATTATTATCTTAAATCAGATGGTAAGATGGCTAAAGCAGAGTGGATTTACGACAAAAACTATGGATCCTATTATTATCTAACCGCAGAAGGTAGCTACGTACGTAACAAATGGGTAGGTAATTACTATCTAAAATCAAACGGTAAGATGGCTAAGAATGAATGGATTTATGACACAAATTCCCTCTCTTACTATTATCTAACAGCAGAAGGTAGCTATGCTCGTAACAAATGGGAAGGCAATTATTATCTCAAATCAGATGGTAGGATGGCTAAAAGTCAGTGGGTAGATGGTGGCCGTTATTATGTTGATCCGAATGGTCTATGGCTACCAAAGTCAACAGATGGGAATCCATACTCAGCAGCTTTAAATGAAGCAAAAAGTTATAATAGGAATCATTATTCAAAAAAAAGAATTTATAAGTTATTAATTCTTTTTGGGTTTAATAGTGATGTTGCACAATACACTATCGATCATTTGTATGCAGATTATAAGGCAAATGCCTTAGCTAGAGCAAGGGATTATCGTAAATATACTAACCTCTCAAAAACAGAAATTCATGAGAGACTACTCTCATCCTCATATTTTACTGGTGAATTTACTGAAGAAGAAGCAAGATATGCCATTCAACATCTTGATGATTAATCATTTTGATTAGTGAACAATTTTGAAATATTTAATGTTGACTTTGTAGTACGCAAACCTTTGCACAAAACAGATGATTTTGTTATACTATATCTGTAAGCATTTTCAATTAAAAAGGAGAAGACGATGAGTCAAAAGATTATTGGGATTGACCTTGGTGGAACATCTATCAAGTTTGCAATTTTAACTCAAGAGGGAGAAATCCAAGAAAAATGGTCTATCAAGACTAATATTTTGGATGAAGGAAGCCATATCGTAGATGATATGATTGAGTCTATTCAACATCGTTTGGACTTGCTTGGATTGTCAGCCACAGACTTCCGAGGGATTGGGATGGGATCACCTGGTGTGGTTGACCGTGAAAAAGGAACTGTTATCGGTGCCTACAACCTCAACTGGAAAACCCTTCAACCAATTAAAGAAAAGATTGAAAAAGCCTTGGGTATTCCATTCTTCATCGATAATGATGCCAACGTGGCTGCTCTTGGTGAGCGCTGGATGGGTGCTGGTGAAAACCAACCAGACGTTGTCTTTATGACACTTGGTACAGGTGTTGGTGGCGGTATCGTGGCAGAAGGAAAATTGCTTCACGGTGTTGCTGGTGCAGCAGGTGAGCTTGGCCACATCACTGTTGACTTTGACCAACCAATCGCATGTACCTGTGGTAAAAAAGGCTGTCTTGAGACAGTTGCTTCAGCAACAGGGATTGTCAACTTGACTCGTCGTTATGCAGATGAATACGAAGGCGATGCAGCCTTGAAACGTTTGATTGACGATGGGGAAGAAGTAACTGCTAAAACTGTTTTTGATTTGGCTAAAGAAGGAGACGACCTTGCCTTGATCGTTTACCGTAACTTTTCACGTTACTTGGGGATCGCATGTGCCAATATTGGCTCAATCCTCAACCCTTCAACGATTGTTATCGGAGGTGGGGTATCAGCTGCAGGAGAATTCCTTCTACAAGGTGTTCAAAAAGTCTACGACGAAAATACCTTCCCACAAGTACGCACATCCACAAAATTGGCTCTTGCAACTCTAGGAAATGACGCTGGAGTTATCGGAGCGGCATCACTTGTATTGCAATAAGATAATAAAAGGGGAAAAACACTACTTTAAAGCCAGTGATTTTCCTCCTTTCTTTTTTTATGCTATACTAGTTAGGACAATAAATGAGGTGAGAGTAAATGACAAAAGCAGATACGATTTTTAAAGAGAATATTGAACGAATCCTCAAAGACGGCGTCTTTTCCGAGCAGGCACGTCCCAAGTACAAGGATGGGACTGTTGCCAACTCCAAGTACGTAACGGGTGCCTTTGCCGAGTATGATTTGTCTAAAGGGGAATTTCCCATCACAACCTTGCGTCCCATTGCGATCAAATCTGCCATCAAGGAAGTACTCTGGATTTACCAGGATCAGTCGAATAGCCTAGAAGTGCTCAATAGCAAGTACAATGTTCACTACTGGAATGACTGGGAAGTGGGAGATACGGGAACCATCGGTGAGCGCTATGGTGCGGTCGTTAAGAAGCACGATATCATTAACAAGATTCTCAAGCAGTTGGAAGCCAATCCTTGGAACCGTCGCAATATCATCTCTCTTTGGGATTACCAAGCTTTTGAGGAGACAGATGGCCTTCTTCCTTGCGCCTTTCAGACCATGTTTGATGTCCGTCGTGTTGATGGGGAAATCTATCTGGATGCGACTTTGACCCAGCGTTCTAATGATATGCTGGTGGCCCACCACATTAACGCTATGCAGTACGTGGCTTTGCAGATGATGATCGCCAAGCATTTTGGCTGGAAGGTTGGGAAGTTCTTCTACTTTATCAACAACCTCCATATCTATGATAATCAGTTTGAACAAGCAGAGGAATTGCTCCGTCGTGAGCCGTCAAACTGCCAACCTCGCTTGGTCTTGAATGTGCCAGATGGGACCAATTTCTTTAACATCAAAGCCGAAGACTTTGAGTTGGTTGACTATGATCCGGTCAAGCCACAACTGAAGTTTGATTTGGCTATTTAAGAAAATAAAAAGAAGTTGAGATTTCTCAACTTCTTTTGTTGCTTAATGTGATACGCGGCGGCGAGCTGCTTTTTTGCGGTTTTCTTCGATGAAAGCTGCTTTTTGCTCTTCTGGCTCAATCACTTTCTTTTTAATTGCGTATACTGCACCTGCAACGGCAGCGACAGTTCCTGCGACACCTGTTACAAGACCTTTAGCGAATCCTTTAGCCATGAGTCTTCCTCCTTTATCTTCCCGAACAGTCAGGCTCCTCAAGAGGTAGCATTTTTCTGACTGACCTTTTTGTGATATAATAATAGTAACGAAAAAATGGGAATTTTTCAAGGAAAAAAGATGAAAACAAAAATAATTGTGATTGTTGGACCGACAGCTGTTGGGAAGACAGCCCTTGCTATTGAAGTGGCCAAGCGCTTTGGTGGAGAGGTGGTCAGCGGTGATAGTCAGCAAGTTTATAGAGGGTTAGATATTGGGACGGCCAAGGCTAGCCCAGAGGAGCAAGCAGCTGTTCCTCATCATTTGATTGATGTCAGAGAGGTGACCGAGTCTTACTCGGCTTTTGATTTTGTTTCAGAAGCTAAGGCAACCATAGAGGATATCCAAAGTCGTGGCAAGCTTGCTATTATCGCTGGTGGGACTGGGCTTTATATCCAGAGCTTGTTGGAAGGATACCATCTAGGTGGGGAGACACCTCATGAGGAGATTTTAGCCTATCGAGCTAGTTTGGAGCCTTATTCAGATGAGGAATTAGCCCATCTCGTGAAGCAAGCAGGCCTTGAAATTCCCCAGATCAACCGTCGTCGTGCCATGCGTGCCTTGGAAATTGTCCATTTTGGTCAGGATTTGGAAAATCAGGAAAGTCCTTATGAACCACTGATTATCTGCTTGGATGATGAACGCAGTCAGCTTTATGACCGTATCAACCACCGAGTGGATTTGATGTTTGAGGCTGGCCTTTTGGATGAGGCCAAGTGGCTCTTTGACCACTATCCAGATGTGCAGGCAGCCAAAGGCATTGGCTATAAGGAACTCTTTCCTTATTTCCGTGGGGAGCAAACTCTTGAGGAAGCGAGCGAGAGTCTCAAACAGGCGACTCGTCGTTTTGCCAAGCGTCAGTTGACCTGGTTCCGTAATCGCATGCAAGTCACCTTTTATCAGATAGGAGAGCCTGGCATGCAGGACTGCATTTTAAGCCAGATAGAGGAGTTTTTAGATGATTGAAACGGAGAAAAAAGAGGAGCGAGTCCTGCTCATCGGTGTAGAATTGCAGGGCATGGACAATTTTGACCTCTCCATGGAAGAACTGGCTAGTCTAGCAAAAACTGCTGGGGCAGTCGTTGTGGATAGCTACAGACAAAAACGTGAAAAATACGACTCCAAGACCTTCGTAGGTTCTGGTAAGTTGGAAGAAATTGCGCTCATGGTGGATGCAGAAGAAATTACTACTGTCATTGTCAACAACCGTCTGACACCACGGCAAAATGTCAATCTAGAGGAAGTTCTGGGAGTTAAGGTTATTGACCGTATGCAGTTGATTCTAGATATCTTTGCCATGCGGGCTCGAAGTCATGAAGGGAAACTCCAAGTGCATTTGGCCCAGCTTAAGTACCTCTTACCCCGCTTGGTTGGTCAGGGGATTATGCTCAGCCGCCAGGCAGGGGGAATTGGTTCCCGTGGACCTGGTGAAAGTCAGCTGGAATTGAACCGTCGAAGTGTTCGCAATCAAATCACAGATATCGAGCGCCAGCTCAAGGTGGTTGAGAAAAATCGGGCGACAGTCAGAGAAAAGCGTCTGGAGTCAAGCACCTTTAAGATTGGTTTGATTGGTTACACCAATGCTGGGAAATCAACTATCATGAACACCTTGACCAGCAAGACCCAGTATGAAGCAGATGAGCTGTTTGCGACCCTGGATGCGACGACAAAGAGTATCCATCTGGGGGGCAATCTTCAGGTGACCTTGACTGATACGGTTGGCTTTATCCAAGATTTGCCAACAGAATTGGTGTCCAGTTTCAAGTCGACCTTGGAAGAAAGCAAGCATGTGGACCTTCTGGTTCATGTCATCGATGCCAGCAATCCTTATCACGAGGAGCATGAAAAAACAGTCCTCTCCATCATGAAAGACTTAGATATGGAGGATATTCCTCGCCTGACCCTTTATAATAAAGCGGATTTGGTGGAGGATTTCACGCCTACTCAAACGCCGTATGCATTGATTTCAGCTAAGTCTAAAGATAGTCGAGAACAGTTGCAGGCTTTATTTTTAGAGAAAATCAAGGATATTTTCGAACCCTTTACCCTGCGCGTGCCTTTTTCTAAGTCCTACAAGATTCACGATCTAGAAAGTGTGGCGATTCTTGAAGCTCGTGACTATCAAGAGGATGGAGAAGTGATCACAGGCTACATTTCGGAGAAAAATAAATGGAGATTAGAGGAATTTTATGACTGATATTAAAACGTTGGCTCTAAAGTATGGAGGTTATACAAGTCTAGATAAGGTCTATCTAGATCAGCTTCTAGCTGGCAAAACAGAGCAGGAGCAGTTGGCACTTATCACCCCCCCGCCTAGTGTAGTGAATGCTTACTTTGCTGAACTCTACCAGAAAAAGAGTCCTCAAGCTGCGACGGATTATTTTGCAGAACTCAGTCAGGAACTGAACCTCTACAATGCTGAGCCAAGCTTCATCCTAGAAAGCAAGCCCTTTATCCGTCTCAATCTATCAGGCAAATCCTTTGGCTTTTGCTACGAGGAAGATGGTCTTGGACGGATTTTCTCTGAAAATGCAGAGGTTATTTCGGATGACTTGCTTTTTGAGATTGCGCAAATTTTTCCCCATCAACTAATCTTTGAAGAGTCTGGAAAGATTTACATGAAGCATGCCGGAGAAGAGGAAGTTGTTAGCGTGGAAAGTCTCACAGCCTTGACAGACTTGGAAAGTTTAGCAGATGGTCGTAAACGTCTCAAAGGCTACAGTCAAGAGGATTTACTGCAAGAAGCTGTTGCTTTTTCTGGTAAGCACTATTTCCGATCGGAAAACCGCACAGCCATGTTATATATTGATTAATTAGAAAGTATCGAATGGATATTCAATTTTTAGGAACAGGGGCTGGTCAGCCCTCTAAAGCCCGCAACGTCTCTAGTCTCGCCCTGAAACTCTTGGACGAGATTAACGAAGTTTGGCTCTTTGACTGTGGGGAAGGAACGCAAAATCGCATTCTGGAAACCACGATTCGACCACGGAAGGTCAGCAAAATATTTATCACTCACTTGCATGGAGACCACATCTTTGGCTTGCCAGGATTCCTTTCTAGTCGTGCCTTTCAAGCCAATGAAGAGCAGACAGATTTGGACATCTACGGACCTCAAGGGATCAAGTCCTTTGTCTTAACCAGTCTACGTGTGTCGGGTTCTCGTCTGCCTTACCGCATTCATTTTCATGAGTTTGACCAAGATTCTCTAGGGAAAATCCTTGAGACCGATAAATTCACAGTGTATGCAGAAGAGCTGGACCACACTATTTTCTGCGTTGGCTATCGTGTCATGCAAAAGGACTTGGAAGGAACGCTGGATGCTGAAAAACTCAAGGCTGCAGGTGTGCCATTTGGCCCACTTTTTGGAAAAATCAAAAACGGTCAGGACGTTGTTCTCGAAGACGGAACTGAAATCAAGGCAGCTGACTATATCTCAGCTCCCCGTCCGGGTAAGATTATCACTATTCTTGGTGACACCCGAAAAACCAATGCCAGCGTGCGTCTAGGCGTCAATGCTGATGTCCTGGTCCATGAGTCAACTTATGGAAAGGGCGATGAGAAAATTGCCCGTAACCATGGTCACTCAACCAATATGCAGGCTGCGCAAGTAGCAGCAGAAGCAGGAGCCAAGCGCCTCTTGCTCAATCATATCAGCGCCCGCTTCCTCTCAAAAGATATTAGCCAGCTCAAGAAAGATGCGACCACTGTTTTTGAAAATGTCCATGTGGTTAAAGATCTGGAAGAAGTTGAAATCTAGAAGTTATTGAAAGGACGAAGCATGTTTACTATTCTCATTACAGGAGCTAGCGGTGGCCTAGCCCAAGAAATGGTCAAACTCTTGCCAGATGACCAACTCATCTTACTAGGTAGAAACAAGGAAAAACTGTCGGAGCTATATGGAAATCATCCCCATGTAGAATTGATTGAAATCGATATTACTGATGACTCGGTTCTAGAATCTCTGGTAGATGACCTCTATCTCCGTTATGGTAAAATTGATGTCTTGATTAACAATGCTGGCTATGGGATTTTTGAAGATTTTGACCAGATTTCTGACAAAGACATTCACCAGATGTTTGAGGTCAATACCTTTGCCCTGATGAACCTTTCTCGTCAAGTTGCTACTCGCATGAAGGAAAGTCGAAAAGGCCATATCATCAATATCGTCAGCATGGCAGGTTTGATAGCGACTAGCAAGTCCAGTCTCTACTCAGCGACCAAGTTTGCGGCTATTGGATTTTCAAATGCTCTGCGCCTCGAACTCATGCCCTATGGTGTCTATGTAACGACGGTCAATCCAGGTCCAATCCGCACAGGATTTTTTGACCAAGCAGACCCAGATGGGACCTACCTCAAGTCGGTTGACCGCTTTCTCTTAGAACCAGATGCAGTCGCTAGAAAGATTGTCAAAACCATAGGAAAAAACAAACGGGAACTCAATCTCCCAGTTTTGTTGAACCTAGCCCATAAGTTTTATACCCTCTTTCCTAAACTAGCTGATAAGTTGGCAGGGGGAATCTTTAATTATAAGTAAAAAAGTTCCTTACAAAAGGAACTTTTTTATAATATTTAACTGAGTGTCAAAAATTGTTTGATTTTGTTTTAAAACTACATTCATATTTTTAAAATCCTCTACAAATTATAGAAAAAAGAATCAAAAGTATGATTTTTATGCTGCCAGTATTGAAGTTTCTTATATTATTTTATAAAATAAGGGTAAAAGGCTATGGAAAAGTAATACGCTTACAATGAAATGGAAGCGGTTACTAAAGGAGGATTTTATGGAAAAAGGCCATTGGAATCGTAAAAGAGTCTACAGTATTCGTAAGTTTGCTGTAGGCGCTTGCTCTGTCATGATTGGAACCTGTGCGGTTCTATTTGGAGGAAGTGTCGTTGGAGAATCACCAGTTTTCGCGGATGAAACTCCTATCACCCACACTGTGGAACAAGCAAAAGAGGAAAGTCCGGCAGTGGAGGAAAAAGAAGATCAAGCTGTAGCAGAGCAGAAGAATGCTGCAAGTGTTGACCAGAGTCAAGTTGCTCCAATTGAAGCAAGCAAACCAGAGAAGAAAGAATACGAACCTGCAGCTCCAAAAGAGGAAAAAGCATCTTCTAAACCTGAAGAAACAGCTCCAAAGGTAGAATCTCAAGCTTCAAGTCAAGAAAAGCCTGTCAAGGAAGATTTGAAAGCTGTGACAAATGAAGAAGTGAATCAAATGATTGAAGATAGAAAAGTGAATTTTAATCAAAATTGGCACTTTAAACTCAATGCAAACCCCAAAGAAGCTGTGAAACCAGATGCAGATGTGTCAACATGGCAAAAATTGGCTCTCCCACACGACTGGAGTATCTTTAACGATTTTGACCATCAGTCACCTGCTCAAAATGAGGGTGGGCAGCTCAATGGTGGTGAAGCTTGGTATCGCAAGACATTTAAACTTGATGAAAAAGATCTCAAGAAAAATGTTCGTGTCACCTTTGATGGTGTCTATATGGACTCTCAAGTCTATGTCAATGGCCAGTTAGTGGGACATTATCCAAATGGTTATAACCAGTTCTCATACGATATCACCAAATACCTTCACAAAGATGGTCGTGAGAATGTGATTGCTGTCCATGCGGTTAACAAACAACCAAGTAGCCGTTGGTACTCAGGTAGTGGTATCTACCGTGATGTGACCTTGCAAGTGACAGATAAGGTTCATGTTGAGAAAAATGGGACAACCATCTTAACACCAAAACTTGAAGAACAGCAACACGGCAAGGTTGAAACTCATGTAGCCAGCAAAATCGTCAATACAGATGATAAAGACCATGAACTGGTGGCAGAGTATCAAATCGTTGAACGTGGTGGTCAGGCTGTAACAGGCGTGGTTCGTACAGCGAGTCGTACCTTGAAAGCACATGAATCAACAAGCCTTGATGCGATTTTAGAAGTTGAAAGACCAAAACTCTGGACAGTTTTGAATGACAAACCTGCCTTGTATGAACTGGTTACGCGTGTTTACCGTGACGGTCAGTTGGTTGATGCTAAGAAGGATTTGTTTGGTTACCGTTACTATCACTGGACTCCAAATGAAGGTTTCTCTTTGAATGGTGAACGCATTAAATTCCATGGTGTTTCCTTGCACCATGACCACGGAGCACTTGGAGCAGAAGAAAACTATAAGGCAGAATATCGTCGTCTCAAACAAATGAAGGAGATGGGTGTTAATGCCATCCGTACAACTCATAACCCTGCAAGTCCACAGACCTTGCAAATAGCTGCAGAACTTGGTTTGCTGGTTCAGGAAGAGGCTTTTGATACCTGGTACGGTGGAAAGAAACCTTATGACTACGGACGTTTCTTTGAAAAAGATGCTACTCACCCAGAAGCTAGAAAAGGTGAAAAATGGTCTGACTACGATCTTCGTACCATGGTCGAAAGAGACAAAAATAACCCAGCTGTCTTCATGTGGTCTATCGGGAATGAAATCGGTGAAGCCAATGGTAATGCTCACTCTCTTGCAACGGTTAAACGCCTAGTAAAAGTGATTAAAGATGTTGATACTACACGTTATGTTACCATGGGAGCAGATAAGTTCCGCTTTGGTGATGGTAGCGGTGATCATGAGAAAATTGCTAATGAACTGGATGCGGTTGGTTTCAACTACTCAGAAGACAACTACAAGAAACTTCGTGCGAAACATCCAAACTGGTTGATTTACGGTTCAGAAACATCTTCAGCAACCCGTACACGCGGTAGCTATTATCGTCCTGAACGTGAATTGAAACATAGCAACGGACCTGAACGTCATTACGAACAGTCTGACTATGGTAATGACCGAGTTGGCTGGGGTAAAACGGCAACAGATTCATGGACTTTTGACCGTGACAACGCTGGCTATGCTGGACAGTTTATCTGGACAGGTACGGACTATATAGGTGAGCCTACACCATGGCACAACCAAAACCAAACTCCCGTTAAGAGCTCTTATTTTGGAATCGTAGATACAGCTGGTATTCCAAAACATGACTTCTATCTCTACCAAAGTCAATGGGTTTCTGCCAAGAAGAAACCAATGGTGCACCTTCTTCCTCACTGGAACTGGGAAAACCCTACTTTAAAAGCGAATGTGGCTGATGCAGACGGAAAAATCCCAGTTCGTGCCTACTCTAACGCTGCAAGTGTTGAATTGTTCTTGAACGGTCAATCTCTCGGTGTTAAAAAGTTCAACAAAAAACAAACTAGTGATGGCCGTACCTACCAAGAAGGTGCGAATGCTAAGGAACTCTACCTCGAGTGGAAGGTTGCTTACCAACCAGGTACCTTAGAAGCAGTAGCTCGTGATGAAGCTGGTAAAGAAATTGCACGTGACAAGATCACGACTGCAGGCCAACCTGCAGGTGTTCGCCTCGTCAAGGAAGAACACGCAATCGCAGCAGATGGAAAAGACTTGACATACATCTACTACGAAATCGTTGACAGTCAAGGAAATGTAGTACCAACTGCCAATAATCTGGTTCGCTTCCAATTGCACGGACAAGGTCAACTGGTCGGTGTCGATAATGGGGAACAAGCCAGTCGTGAACGCTATAAGGCGCAACCAGATGGTTCTTGGATTCGCAGAGCCTTTAACGGTAAAGGGGTTGCCATTGTCAAATCAACTGAACAAGCAGGCAAATTCACGCTGACAGCTCATTCAGATCTCTTGAAATCTGGTCAAGTAACAGTCTTTACTGGTAAGAAAGAAGGACAAGAAAAGACAGTTCTAGGGACAGAGGTACCAAAAGTACGTACTGTTATCGAGAAAGAACCAAAAATGCCGAAGACCGTCGCTTTTGTCTATAGTGATGGCAGTCGTGAAAAACGTCCAGTAACATGGTCTTCTGTTGATGTGAGCCAAGCTGGAGTTGTGACAGTTAAAGGCATGGCAGACGGACGTGAAGTAGAGGCTCGTGTTGAGGTTCTAGCAATTGCGAAAGAACTACCAACAGTTAAACGTGTTGCCCCAGGAACAGATTTGAATGCTGTTGATAAATACGTTTCTATCGCTGTAACAGATGGAAGCGTTCAAGAATACGAAGTGGATAAGTGGGAGATTGCGGCGTCAGATAAAGCCAAACTTTCAGTCGCAGGGTCACGTATTCAAATGACTGGTCAATTAGGAGGCGAAACCGTACATGCTACTCTTGTAGTAGAAGAAGGCAATCCTGCAGCACCTGTAGTGCCAACTGTAACTGTTGGCGGTGAAGCTATCGCAGGACTTACTAGTCAACATCCAATGCAATACCGCACTCTTGCTTACGGTGCATCCTTGCCAGAAGTTGTAGCAAGTGCTGAAAATGCGGATGTTACTGTAGTCCAAGCAAGTGCAGCAAACGGTATGCGTGCAAGCATCTTTGTTCAACCCAAAGATGGTGGTCCGCTTCAAACCTATGCAATTCAATTCCTTGAAGAAGCACCGAAAATTGACCATTTGAGCTTACAAGTGGAGCAAGCTAACGGTCTTAAAGAAGACCAAACAGTGAAATTGTCTGTACTTGCTCACTATCAAGACGGAACACAAGCAGTTTTACCAGCTGATAAAGTGACCTTCTCTACAAGTGGTGAAGGGGAAGTCGCAGTTCGTAAAGGAATGCTTGAGTTACATAAGCCAGGAGCAGTCACTCTCAAAGCAGAATATGAGGGGGCTAGAGGCCAAGTTGACCTCACTATCCAAGCCAACACTGAGAAGAAGATTGCGCAATCTATCCGTCCGGTAAATGTAGTGACTGACTTGCATCAAGAACCAAGTCTTCCAGCAACAGTAACTGTTGAGTATGACAAAGGTTTCCCTAAAACTCATAAAGTCACATGGCAAGCTATTCCAAAAGAAAAACTAGACCATTATCAAACCTTTGAAGTTCTAGGTAAAGTTGAAGGCCTTGACCTTGAAGCGCGTGCTAAAGTCTCTGTAGAAGGCATCGTTTCAGTTGAAGAAGTTAGTGTGACTACACCAACTGCAGAAGCACCACAATTACCAGAAAGTGTTCGTACCTACGATTCAAATGGTCATGTTTCATCAGCTAAGGTTACATGGGATGCGATTCGTCCAGATCAATACGCCAAGGAAGGTGTCTTTACAGTCACTGGTCGCCTAGAAGGTACGCAATTAACAACTAAACTTCATGTTCGTGTGTCTGCTCAAACTGAGCAAGGTGCAAACATTTCTGACCAATGGACCGGCTCAGAATTGCCACTTGCCTTTGCTTCAGACTCAAATCCAAGCGATCCTGTTTCAAACGTCAACGATAAATTGATTTCCTTTAATGACCGACCAGCCAACCGCTGGACCAACTGGAATCGTAGTAATCCAGAAGCTTCAGTCGGTGTTCTATTTGGAGATTCAGGTATCTTGAGCAAACGTTCCGTTGATAATCTAAGTGTCGGATTCCACGAAGACCATGGAGTCGGTGCACCGAAGTCTTATGTGATTGAGTATTATGTCGGTAAGACCGTTCCGACAGCTCCTAAAAACCCTAGCTTTGTAGGCAATGAAGAACATGTCTTTAACGATCCAGCTAACTGGAAACCAGTTACCAATCTAAAAGCCCCAGCTCAACTCAAGGCTGGAGAAATGAATCACTTTAGCTTTGATAAAGTTGAGACTTATGCTGTGCGCATTCGCATGGTTAAAGCAGATAATAAGCGTGGAACTTCTATCACAGAAGTACAAATCTTTGCAAAACAAGTTGCGGCAGCCAAACAAGGACAAACAAGAATCCAAGTTGACGGCAAAGATTTAGCAAACTTCAACCCTGATTTGACAGACTACTACCTTGAGTCTGTAGATGGAAAAGTTCCTACAGTAACAGCAAGTGTTAGCAGCAATGGTCTTGCTACCGTTGTTCCAAGTGTTCGTGAAGGTGAGCCAGTTCGTGTCGTCGCGAAAGCTGAAAATGGTGACATCCTAGGAGAATACCGTCTACACTTTACAGGCAATAAAGACTTACTCTCTCGTAAACCAGTTGCTGCGGTCAAACAAGCTCGCTTATTGCAACTAGGTCAACCACTTGAATTGCCAACTAAGGTTCCTGTTTACTTCACAGGTAAAGACGGCTATGAGACAAAAGACTTGACAGTGGAATGGGAAAAAGTTCCAGCAGAAAATCTGACAAAAGCAGGTCAATTTACCGTTCGAGGCCATGTCCTTGGTAGTGACCTCGTTGCTGAGTTCACTGTACGAGTGACGGACAAACTTGGTGAGGCTCTCTCAAACAACACTAACTATGATGAAAACAGTAACCAAGCCTTTGCTTCTGCAACTAATGATATTGATCCAAGTTCACATGACCGTGTAGACTATATCAATGATGGAGACCACAATGAAAATCGCCGTTGGACAAACTGGTCTCCAACACCATCTTCTAATCCAGAAGTATCAACAGGTGTTATTTTCCGTGAAAATGGTAAGATTGTAGAACGGACTGTTGCGCAAGCCAAACTTCACTTCTTTGCAGATAGTGGAACGGATGCGCCATCTAAACTCGTTTTGGAACGCTATGTCGGTCCAGAGTTTGAAGTGCCTACCTACTATTCAAACTACCAAGCCTATGATGCAGCCCATCCATTCAACAATCCAGATAACTGGGAAGCTGTTCCTTATCGTGCGGATAAAGATATTGAAGCTGGTGATGAAATTAACGTAACATTTAAAGCTGTGAAAGCCAAAGCCATGAGATGGCGTATGGAGCGTAAAGCAGACAAGAGCGGTGTTGCGATGATTGAGATGACCTTCCTTGCGCCAAGCGAATTGCCTCAAGAAAGCACTGCATCGAAGATTCTTGTAGATGGAAAAGAACTTCCTGACTTCGCTGAAGATCGTCAAGACTACCAAATTACCTATAAAGGTCAACGTCCAAAAGTGACCGTTCAAGAACGCAATCAAGTAGCTTCAACAGTTGTAGATAGTGGCGATAATAGTCTTCCAGTACTTGTTCGTCTCGTTTCAGAAAGTGGAAAACAAGTCAAGGAATACCGTATCCAGTTAACCAAGGAAAAACCAGTTTCTGAGAAAACAGCCCCTGCTATTCAAGAAGAGAATCCAAGTCTTGAGGTTGTCGAAAAGGAACTTGCCTTCCAGACTGTTGAAAAAGAAGATCCAAGTCTATATGTAGGTGAAAGTCGTGTAGAACAAGAAGGACAAGTTGGTAAGGAACGCATTCTTACATCTGTTAGTCCAGACGGAACTCGTGAAGAGAAACTCCGTGAAGTGATCCAGGCTCCTGTTAACCGGGTTCTTCTCGTTGGAACTAAGCGAGGTACAGCCCAACCACTTGATGGAGCTGCAGGTTTGGTTCATGAAAAACCAGAGCTTCTGGTTGAAGAAGAGGCAATTGATTTCAAAGTTCAAGAACGTAAGACTGACAAACTTTATGTGGGTGAAAGTCGTGTTCTTCAAGAAGGTCAAAAAGGTGTTCGTATTCATCTAGTAGAAGTCGAAAACGGTAAGCGTACATTGAAAGAAACTTTTGATAAGATAGTTGCGCAAGATCGTATCGTGGAAGTAGGAACTAAACGTGGTACGGCTCAACCGCTTGATGGTGTCAAAGATTTGGTTCATCACAAGCCAGAGCTCCTAGTGGAAGAAGAGGAAGTTGATTTCCAAGTTCAAGAACGTAAGAACGATAAACTTCCAGTAGGGAAAACTCGTGTGATCCAAGAAGGTCAAAAAGGTGTTCGTGTCCACCTAGTAGAAGTCGAAAATGGTAAGCGTACATCGAAAGAAACCTTTGATAAGGTAGCATTGCAAGATCGCATTGTGGAAGTGGGAACTGCTGTAGCACAAGAAGAACTAAACCCACAAGTTCCTGTCAATCCAGATGCGCACCAACTGGCTCAAACAGGAGCACAATCTCAAGAAGAAAAAGTGACACAAACTGAAAAAGGTCACCTTCCAAATACAGGAAGTGAGTCTCAGGTGTCAGCTTTAGCAGCAGGATTGGCTATCTTGGGCTTAGGTGCAGGCCTTGCAGCTACTACTCGCAAAAAAGAAGATTAAGTTTAGTTACAAGCTAAACTGAACAGGAAAAGGCCAGAGTGACGCTCTGGTCTTTTTCGTCTGAGTTGTAATAGTAAATAAATGTTTAGAATAGTCAATCCTATTCCAAATGGATTTTGTTCAAAATTCATAAAGTGCCCTTCACACTTATAAAAAGAGAGGTCGTGTTTGAAAATAATTGATAAATATGCTACAATAGTAGGCACTGGTAATTTTTATAAATGATTTTTTAATGAGAAAAATCGGATAAAATACATTCAACTTTCGAAAGATCATGATCAGATGAGAAAGCGTAAAATTCCTTACCTTTCAGAGATTTGGTATGGGAATGGTTTTTTAGATGTTAATCATGGTGACAGAGTTGATATACTTATAAAAATTTTAAGGATTAAGTAAATCCGTTTATGCATTTGATATGTTCAAATAGAAAAAATGGAAGAACAGGTGTTCTCACATGAAAATATTCAAGGATAGAAGAGAAGCTCCAAGTAGATTTACACTCATGAGGTGCTCCTGTATTTCGTAGGTGAAATATCATGGTAAGCCAGTTAATCCTATCTTGATTATCAGTGGGATGAGCCTGTTTTCTTGAGTTGTCTTGCTGTTACGATGGTGCATGAACATTGCTAGAAAATGATCGCAAGACTTGCTAAATATAAAGAATAAAGGATGACAGATGAAACATTTCGGTCTTAAGAAACAGAAACGAACAAGTATTTTTTTCCGAAGAGCAATTTTTACAATTTTGATCATTGCGATCTATTTACTTGGTCGCCATATTTTACTTCCAGGATACAATGGCAATACAGGTTTTTCACAAATAACTGAGCAAAATCCCTTGGCCTATTTGTATTCCTTGGCAGGAGTAGATGTCTCTCAGATTTCCATGTTTTCTCTGGGATTAGGTCCATGGATTACGACGATGATTGTCTGGCAGGTCATCAACTTGAATAAAAGTTGGAATATCCAGTCCTGGTCATTGAAAAAAGCGGATTTTGTGCAAAAGATTCTCACTTTGATTTTTTCCGTGTTACAAGGGATAGCTGTTATGTACACGGCTCGTTCGGAAAATGGACGCTTTTTGCTTCTTGTAGATGATTGGATTTATAATATGGCTGTACTAGCAACTGTTGTAGCAGGAAGCTTTGTTATTATCTGGTTGGCTGGTTTGAATGTTAGCAAGGGAGTAGGCGGGCAGACAATTATTATTATTTCAGGAATTCTGCTACAATTTGCTAACCAATTAGTGGTATTGATAGGACAATCTGTTTTTTCTAAAGAAGGATTAGCCTTTCTAGTAGGTGCGGCGATCTCATTTTTGCTCTTGGGCTATATCGCAGTGGTCTGCGAGAGAGCTGAAATTCGTTTGCCTCTAAATCGAGTCATGCTAAGTAGTCGTTACTACGGCAAATCTTACCTCCCTATCAAATTTCTTCCCTCTGGGGGAATGCCTATTATGTATGCCTCGAGTGTTATTATGTTGCTTCAGTTGGTATTAGACTGGTTTGGACATGGTTTTACAAAAAATTTTGGTAGTTTATTTGACTTTACAAAACCCCTAAGTTTAGCCTTTTACCTGCTTGCTATCTATCTTCTTGCAATTTTATTTGCCTATATCAACTTAGAACCAGAAGAAACAGCGAAACGTTTACAACGTCAAGGAGAATACCTAGATTATATCCAGCCTGGGAAAGCAACTTTAAAAGTTTTGAAACATTACATTTCCTTACAGTCTAACGTAGGAGCACTCTACCTGATCGTTTTTATTGGTTTACCCTATTTCATTAATTTCTTCCTACCTCTTCCAAATTTGCTTTTGACTATACCAAGTACATTAATCATTTTAGTCAGTATGCTCTTGCCTTTGCATGAAGAAATACGTATTTTGAGAATTGGAACTTACTACCACAAAGAATTAGAATTTAAAGGAGAATAGAGGGATATGTTTTACTTTGTACCATCTTGGTATAGACAAGATCGGAAATGGTATTCTACCACCCTGCCTTTCTATTACGTGTCTAAAAATATGATGTTTGATGATGCGGTGAATTTGCTGCGAATGTTTCAGCAATCAGGAGAGGCAAATACCACTCTGATTTTGAACTATTCACCACATATTCGAACCTTTCTTTATCAGCAAAGAATATTGCCAGAAACTGTATGGAATCTATTTGATACCATACAAGGTCTGACGGATGTATCTGTACGTAAAATTCGTCTGGAAGATATTAAATGGCCTCAAGGAGTAGAATTCTTCTATACTCCTTTTATGATTGAGGTATATTTAAATCAAGAACACTATGCTAAAATTAACTTTTCACAAACAGGTAATTTCTTTGATATTACTTATTTTGAGGGTGGGCAGACAAATCATCAGCTAATTTTTGATGATCGTGGATTTGTTTCAAGTATCATCTATTTTGAAAATGAACAACCTTACTACCAAGATTATTTAAATTTACAAGGCACATGGCAGTTTAGGGAATTTTTGGGTACAGAAAATCATCAAGTGCTTATCAACCCTGAGGCGCAGGCTACATTTGCAAAAGAAGTTTACCGAGATATCGAAGAATTGATCAATGAAAAACTAGATCAGTATCTAACTTCTGCGCTAACCAAGGATGATACGATTGTGATTTCGTCAGATGTGCAGCACAATCACTTTTTCCAAAAGATTAAGGAAAACCATCATGTTATCTTGTCTTTTTTTGGAGATCGCTATCCAATTACAAACCAGGAGCAGCTGCTAACGGATTTGACAGACACGCCGTTCTTCGTTGTTGATAGTTTAAATAAAATTGAAACGATAGCAGCTAATGTTGATCTAGAACAGTTGCCGGGATTTTATGAGATTCCGCCTTATGATACTCATCTAAACCTAGGGCATAGTCAAAGAAAAAAAGAGTTGATTGTTTACGTCAATTACGACAATCTACCAGCAGATCAAATTCAATATGTGTTTACGACTTTGTTTGAAATGATGTTGAAAAATGAATGGATTGACTTGCTGGTTGGAACACAAAGTCAGGATTTTGGTCGAGAGGCCTATATAAAACAGGTACTAGAAAGCTATCGATCACTTAAGCCAGAATATGAACAAGAATTGATTTTTGTTGATAAAGAGAAAAGAGCAAGAGGTGAAAACCGAGTTCTTGATGATGAAGAGGATATTGTTCGCGAACGGATTGATATTGAAACCATTCATAGCGACAGCGATTTGATTAAAGTTCTGAAGTACGTTCGTATTATACTAGATTTGGGAACTCCAGCTGATGTGTTGACTCAAATCGCTGGCATTAGTGGAGGGATCCCTCAGGTTAACTTGTATAGTTCCTCTTATGTGAAGCATGGAGAAAATGGTTGGATTCTAGATGATATTTCAGATTTCGAAGAGGCACTCTTATACTACCTCACAAACTTAGAACATTGGAATCAATCTCTAGTTCACTCAGTCAAGAAGATTGAACAGTATACAAGGGGTGAGATTGTCGATATGTGGAAAAATACCATAAAGGAATTAAAAGGAAATGAAAAAAATTAGTGTTTTGCAAATTGCTGATGAAAATTGGCAGGAGCAATATGAAATTCCTAGTAATATAAAATGGACATTTGTCAAACCAGAAGATATCGTCTCTTTATTGCCAGAAGATATCGGGATCTTAAATAGAGAAGTTGAGGCGGAAAACGGGAAAAAAAAGAAGAAAAAAGTAGACAGACCGTTTGATGTCGTGTTGGTCGATACTGCTGAATATTTAGAGTATGTCACTATCTTGGATCAGAAAATTCAGGTTTACCGTCTGTTCTATCATGAGCGTTGTCAAATCACTACAAAAACGTTGGAACGATTTCTTTTGCGCAAAAAAGCTGTGAAAACAAATTTTGAAAATCCAGAGCAGATGCTACATATATTTTCACGTGGTTTTTTCTCCAAGCAAAATGGAACGAAACTAAGTGTTAATCATCTAGTCGCTGCACCATCTTTTGAGGGTCAAATCAGTTATGAAGGGACAAACTACCTTCGTTTGTGTGGTCGATACGGCGAGGATTATCAGACTATTGCGACCTATCAACATAATGTTTTTCTGAGTGGGGAGATGCCCTTAGATCTGTGGCCTGAGTTCAGGGTTTCAGAAGGTTGTTCGATCCGCTACGTTGTTAAAGGTTTTCCAGCTGGAAATTCTCCCATGCAAGAATGGATTTATGATGAAACGAGCTTTGACCGATCTCTGACGTTAGATGTAAATGATTCGTATTATTTGAGTATCAGCATTCAAGCAAAAGGACAAGGAATTGTAAAACTTGGTCCCTGCCACTATCGAGACTCCCATCTAGGCTATGGAGACTTGTTAGTCGGAGGAAAACGAATTAGCGATAAAAATAGAGAAGAACTGATTTATTTCTTCCATCCAGGAGATTTGAAACCACCGTTGAACATCTATTTTTCAGGGTACCGTCCCGCAGAGGGGTTCGAGGGATACTGGATGATGAATAATTTGGGTTCGCCATTCTTACTAGTAGGGGATCCGCGTTCAGAAGGGGGCGCATTCTATCTTGGATCGGAGGAGCTGGAACAAAAACTTCTCCAGGTGGTTCATAACTGCTTAGATGAACTTGGTTTTACGAAGGAACAACTGACCTTGTCAGGTTTATCAATGGGGACTTTTGGCGCCCTTTACTATAGTTCTAAGTTGGAACCTCATGCCGTCATTGTCGGAAAACCTCTTGTCAACTTAGGAGATATGGCAGAAAATGAGTCAACTATTCGTCCGGGAGGATTTCCAACGTCACTGGATTTGGTGTACCGCACAATAGGAGAATTATCAAGTGAAGCTACAGCTCAGCTTAACGAACGTTTCTGGACGGCTTTTGAGTCAGCTGATTTCTCAAGAACAAAATTCATTATCTCCTTTATGTATCAAGATGACTATGATATGTCGGCCTATCCCGATATGCTGGATGAGTTAGGACAGCGAGATTACCGCGTCAGCGTTATCAGTAAGGGATTGACTGGACGACACAACGACGATACACAAGGTATTGTCGAATGGTTCTTTAATCAATATAAAACGCTATTAATGAATAGTTTTGAAAGGGAGTTTAAATCGTGAGATACAAGGAAGAAGTCTATTTTGCTTATTGGGATATCCAAAGCATATCTCAGTATCTATACGGTTCATCTGTCAAACTGTTAGATGGTGGTCATGTTTTGTATGAAAACCAGTTCATGCCTTCGGGGACAGTTATTCATGAATGGCATTCACGGGCAAACTATCAGGCCTTACGCAATACGAGTCAGCTTCCTGAATTGAAACGTGGGCAAAACTATATTTTTGGCAGTCATATAGAAACCATCCCAGAAAATTCAACATACTTAAAAGTTGAATTTATGGATGCTCGAGATGAAGAAATTTCGAATCAAATCATTAAACAGGGAGAGAGAGTCAGCGTATGCGTTCCAGATAATACACAATATTATAAGGTGCAGTTAGTCAGCTCGGGTTGTCATCGCTTCCTTTTTGAAGGGATTTATGTTGCTGAGGAGCAGTTGGCGGATTATACAGTGGATCGCTACTGGATTTCTGATTTGCTTCATCAGGATTCCGAGAAAGAAACGATGTATGTTTGCTTTACTGAACCTGAACTCAATCGAACAGGTTTTATTCCAGAACGTGTTCGTGAACATTTCTCAAATGTATTGATTGTTAATTCGTCTTATAGAGAAGCGCTCCTATACATGGAGGAACGTTTTTACGAAACCTTGCTTGAAACGATTGAAGAATTAGCGCAAGAGCATCTTTTTGAAAAAGTGGCTTTTGTTGGTTATGGAGCGATTTCTAATATTGCGGCCTTGCATTACTCCAAACAATTTGGAAATTCATACGCTCTTGTGACGGATGAGTTTTTAAGCGAACTAGACTATCAACGCTTGCTGGAACGTTACCGTAATCGAGTAAATCCGCCTATTTTTAAAGAATTATTGCTACAGCAATTTAATCCGACAAAAGTTAAGGAATATGCGGACTTGAAGACTAGACCACGTGAACTAGCAAACATTGAATATTTATTAGATAAGTCATTTTTACTTCAAGCGATTGACTTGGAAAAGATTGAAGAGTGGATGAGAGAGAATGAAAACTAAACGATTCAATTTGACCAACTCCTATAAACTAATGCGTTACAAAAAGATTTTGGAGAAGGTTAATAAACTATCTGATAGTTATGCAGCTATGTCAAATGAGAAACTGCAAGCTCAGACAAAATGGTTTAAAGAACGCCTTTCTGGAGGAGAAAGCTTGCAGTCCATTTTGCCAGAAGCGTATGCAACCATTCGTGAGGCAGCCAAGCGTGTATTAGGATTATATCCTTATGATGTTCAGGTTTTAGGGGCCTTGGTTATGCAAGACAATCAGATTGCAGAAATGAGAACAGGGGAAGGAAAAACCTTGACAGCTATCCTTCCTTTATACCTAAATGCTTTGACGGAAAAAAGTACAATCCTAGTCACGGCCAATGAATATTTGGCAGCGCGTGATGCTAAACAAATGGCACCCGTTTTTCGATTTTTAGGAATGACAGTTGGGGTTGGCGTCTCGGACGATCCGACAAAAAAACTTAAAATTCCTCAAAAACAACAAATCTATAAGAATGATATTGTCTATACAACACATAGTGCGTTAGGGTTTGATTACCTAGAAGAAAACTTGGCGACATCTCAATCAAAGAAGTTTTTGCCAAAATTTTATTTTTGTTTGGTCGATGAAGTAGATGCAGCCTTGCTAGATAGTGCGCAGATGCCTCTAATCATTTCAGGTTCTCCTCGGGTGCAATCCAACCTCTTTCTCTCGTGTGATGAGTTTGTAAAAACTCTAAAAGAAGGAGAAGATTTTAATTTAGACTCCACTCGGACGTCTGTATGGTTGACGAGAAAAGGAGTAAAGGAAGCAGAGGTTTATTTCCGCGTTCAGAATGCCTATGATCCAGATAATTACCAGCTCATTCGCCAAATTAACCTAGCTTTGAGAGCTAACCACTTATTTGAAAAAGATCGTCAGTATACAGTGGATAATGGCGAAGTTAAACTGATGGATGAGGCGACAGGACGTCTCTTGGAAGGAAACAAACTCCAATCAGGACTGCACCAAGCACTAGAAGCCAGAGAACGTGTGAAAATCACATTGGAAACGCGTTCGATGGCCTCTATTACCTATCAAAATTTATTTAGAATGTTTCCAAAATTAGCAGGAATGACGGGTACTGGTAAAGTTTGTGAGGAGGAGTTCAGAGACGTTTACGACTTGGGAGTCGTAGTTGTTCCTACACGAAAACCCAATTTACGAATTGATTATCCAGATGAAATCTATCTCACGATTCCTCAAAAATTATATGCTTCATTGGAGTATATCAAAAAATTACATAAAAAAGGTCAGCCAGTTTTAATTGCGACAGGATCAGTTGGAATGTCTGAGATTTATTCTATGCTCTTACTCCAAGAGGGAATCGCCCATAATGTGTTGAACGCCCATAATGCAGCGAAAGAGGCTGAGATGATCGCACTGGCTGGTAGACGCTCTGCAGTGACGGTAGCAACATCAATGGCAGGTCGTGGAACAGATATTATCTTGGAAGAAGGGGTTGCTGAGTTGGGTGGACTCGCTGTTGTTGGAACAGAGAGAATGTCCAGTGAGCGAGTGGATTTGCAGCTTCGCGGTCGTGCCGGACGACAAGGCGCTCCAGGGTTGAGCAAATTCTTTATTTCTCTTGAGGATGATCTTATTTCCAAGTCTGGTAGCAAATGGATTAGTGAGTACTATCACAAAGAAATTGCAAAACCAGAGGAAAAACAAAAGATTCATTTGACCTCTCGTCGTATTAGATATGCGGTTGAAGAAGCTCAGAAGAATAGTGATAACGCGTCAGCGGCTTCCAGACGTTCAACGGAACGATATGATGAAAGTATCCGTATTCAGCGACAGATTATCTACAATAAGCGTAATAAGCTCATCTCTCATCCAGACTTTGATTTGACTTATTTCTTGTCTATCCTATCGGATGCAGTGGACATTTACACAAGTAAAACACCGTTTAAAGAGCGGGCGGATTTATTTCGCTTTGTTTTGGATAACATTAGTTATTACTGCGAGGATATTCCAGATGATCTAGATGTCACGGATTTACGGCAAGTTAAAAAGTTTTTATCTGACCTCCTTGTTTCAGAATACCAGCAGAAAAAAGATAAAATCAAGGATTCAGAGTTGTTCAATCAATTTCAACGAACTGTTGTTTTGAGAGCGATAGATGACTGTTGGGTTGAGCAGGTTGACTATTTACAGCAATTTCAAGGTTTGGTGTCTAGTCAAGGGTATGCCCAAAAAAATCCTGTCTTTGAGTTTCATAAAGAAGCTTTTAAATCATACAAAAGAATGAATGCAGATATAAATCTAAACATTATAAAAAATATGGCATTGAGTTACATTAATATTAAGCCTTCTGGGAAGTTAGAAGTTTTCTTTGGCTAATACTTTGACAGATTCTGTTGTAGACTTTATAATGATGATATAACTGTATTTTTGGAGAAAATCATATTATGAGCAAAAATAATAACGAAGAGCTAAAGGGATTTAAACGTTTGATATCAAAGTTTAAGCAAAAGGGTAGGGAAGATAGTGATTACCGTAGCCTGGATGCAACTAAATCAAAGCCCGTTAGTCGAAAACTCAAAGAGCAAAAGGAAATTATTCTGAGTGCTAGTGAAGATCTTGAGTTACCAACAGAATCAGTTTCTGTCATGGAAGCCTTAGAAGACTTTCAGGAAAGGAACAGTCTGGGTGTAGCTGACTTGATAAGAGATGTTAGTCAGAGCTTGTCAACTAGCGCTTTAGCTTCCCTTAGCCTTTCTGTCGCAGATTCGTACAGTGAGTCGTTTAGCCAGAGTATATCAGCAAAAGGATTCTCGCTTCGAGAGTCCATGTCTGAGAACTACTCATTAGTGGTCTCTTCTTCAGAATCTGAATTTGAGTCCCTTTCCCTGGTTGATAGCCTCTCTGTTTCTGAGCATTTGACAGGTGAGTCCCTTTGTCAGGATATGGATGCATTCTCTCTGAGTGAAAGTCTTGCATACTCAGAGTCCCTTTCCTTGAGTGAATCGGAACAAGCGAGTCAGAGTGTTTCCGAGTCCGAGTTCTATAGCCTAAGTCAGAGTGAGTGGGAATCCGTTTCCGAATCCCAAAACTCTTCAGAATCAGAGTGGTGGAGTTCTTCCGAATCAGAGCAAGCCAGTCAGAGTGTTTCCGAGTCTGAGTTCTATAGCCTAAGCCAGAGCGAGTGGGAATCTGTTTCAGACTCCCAAAGTTACTCAGGATCAGAGTGGTGGAGTTCTTCCGAATCAGAACAAGCAAGTCAGAGTGCCTCTGAGTCCGAGTTCTATAGCCTGAGTCAGAGTGAGTGGGAATCCATATCCGAATCCCAAAGCTCTTCAGAATCAGAGTGGTGGAGCTACTCCGAATCAGAACAAGCGAGCCAGAGTATTTCCGAGTCTGAGTTCTATAGTCTGAGCCAGAGTGAGTGGGAATCCGTTTCGGAATCTCAAAGCAACTCAGAATCAGAGTGGTGGAGTTCTTCCGAATCAGAACAAGCAAGTCAGAGTATTTCCGAGTCTGAGTTCTATAGCCTAAGCCAGAGCGAGTGGGAATCCATTTCGGAATCTCAAAGCAACTCAGAATCAGAGTGGTGGATCTATTCCGAATCAGAACAAGCGAGCCAGAGTGTTTCTGAGTCCGAGTTCTATAGCCTGAGCCAGAGCGAGTGGGAATCCATATCCGAATCCCAAAGCAACTCAGAATCAGAGTGGTGGAGCTATTCCGAGTCCGAGTTCTATAGCCTGAGTCAGAGTGAATGGGAATCCATATCCGAATCCCAAAGTCACTCAGAATCAGAGTGGTGGAGCTACTCCGAATCAGAGCAAGCCAGTCAGAGTGTTTCCGAGTCTGAGTTCTATAGCCTGAGCCAGAGTGAATGGGAATCCATATCCGAATCCCAAAGCCACTCAGAATCAGAGTGGTGGAGCTACTCCGAATCAGAGCAAGCCAGTCAGAGTGTCTCAGAGTCTGAGTTCTATAGCCTGAGCCAGAGTGAATGGGAATCCATATCCGAATCCCAAAGTCACTCAGAATCAGAGTGGTGGAGTTCTTCCGAATCGGAGCAAGCCAGTCAGAGTGTCTCAGAGTCTGAGTTCTATAGCCTGAGCCAGAGTGAATGGGAATCGATTTCTGAATCTCTTTCCTTGAGTGAGATGATTTCTCATCTACTTTCTGAGTCCGAGTCGTTAAGTTTGAGCGAAATCCTCTATCTCAGTGAGTCCGAATCCTTAAGTCAAAGCCAACAAATATCTGAATCCTTAAGTCAAAGTCAGAGTGTAGCTGATTCGGTGAGTTTCAGGAAAGCATCCCTATCTCAATCCTATAGTATGTTAGAATCAGAATTTGGTTCCTATAGACAGAGTGTGGCGGAGACAGAAGTATTCGCGCATGACTTGCATGTTTCGGAACGTCTGTATAAGAGCCTCTCTGAACTGGATATGAGCCCTCTAACTCACCAGCAAAAAGTGCAAGAAGTGATGACACCTGAAATTTCTGAAGAAGAATTGTCTCAAGCACATATTGCTGAGGAGCAACAGGAGCTTGAAAATAGAAAAGAATCAATAAAGAATATAGATTTGCAAGACTCTCTGAAACATCTGTCTCACTATTCAGAATCAAATGGAACAAATTTAAGGATGACGGAACGCCAACTCTATCACCTACTCAGACCAGGTTCGCAACCCCTAGCACGTGACTTAAGAAATGTTGCAAGTGAATTGTCTGGTTTGGCTGCTATTACTCAAAAAAGGGAAGATGAGAAATCCTTCTAAACAGAACTTGCAATCATTAAATAGAAATAATAAAAATCAAAAGGAGCCACTATGATTAGAAATATGATGTCAAATAGTAACAAAGGTTTGGGTACTACAGATGTATTACCAGTTGACCAGTCTCGGATAGAAGTTCTGAATGGAACAGTTGACTACAAAAATGTACCTTTAGGATCTTATGATATCCTAGGGAGATTTGCTTCAGTAGGTCAGAGAGATTATACGGAAGAGCTGAATTTAATTCAATCAATGGGTTTTAATGCCTATAGAATCTCGATTTCTTGGGCACGCATCTTTCCAAATGGTGAAGAGCTGCAGCCGAGTGAAGAGGGATTGAAATATTATGAAGCAATCATCGACGACGTATTAGAAAAAGATATCGAACCTATTGTGACCTTGAGTCACTTTGACCTTCCGCTGAATCTATACGAAAAATATGGAGCTTGGAAAAGCCGCAAGATGATTGAACTCTTTGAGCGTTATGCAGAAGCTGTCTTTCAGTACTTTAAGGACAAAGTGAAGTATTGGATTACCTTCAATGAGTTCAACGTTTTGCACCATTTGCCGTTTCTTGGTGGAGGATTGTCTTTTGGAGCAGATGACAATCAAGAACAGGTGATTTGGCAAGCAGCTCATTATCAATTAGTTGCTTCTGCACGTGCAATCAAGCTCGGAAAAACAATCAACCCAGAGTTTCAGTTTGGTGGGATGATGGTTGTTAGTAAAAACTACAGTCAGCAAACTGAAAATGCTATTGATGTAATGGAAGCAGAAGTCAAAGATAGGGAAAATTATTTGTTTACAGACGTGCAAGTTCGTGGATACTACCCAAATCACTTTTTGCGTCGTTTGGAACGTGATCAAATCGCCTTGGATATTGAAAATGACGACCTCTTTGTCCTAAGAGATGGGAAAATTGACTTTGTCAGCTTCAGTTATTATGCATCAAGCAATTCCCAAGAAGTTTTTATCAACAAATATGCAAGTAATGGCCAAAATCAAAATCGCATTGATTCTGTGGGACTTCGTCTCGTGATGAACAATCTTTACGATCGTTACCAAAAACCACTCTTCGTCGTGGAAGATGATGTGGTCTTGGATGATTCAAATAGCGTAGCAACTGAAGAATTGAAAACAAACATCCAAGAGATCGTGAAAACAGTCGAGTATGATGGTGTGGAATTGCTTGGCTATACACCGCTTACTTGGACGGAACTAAATTTTTAAAATAGGAAGTAATAACTGAATTTCTTCTACCCTAGAAGTAGTGTTCGTATTTTTACTTTTGAAAATGTCTGATCTATCAATCAGACATTTTTTTAGAAATAGATGGATTTTAAGCTAAGTTCGGGTTTTGCTTGATAGCAGCTTAGGATATTTTCCTTGTTTGGAGCTTAGAAAAGAATAGCAATTTGCGCTATTTTATGCTACAATGGGGAGTAGTGGTGTAAATCAGAATAAGTAAGGAATAGAGGGAGCAAAATGAGACTGAAGAAAACATTGTTCGGTAACTACCGTGCTAAGGAAGTCGAAGATTGTATCGAAGCATTAGAGGAAGGATTCGATCGTGAAATTCAAAAGAAGAATGAAAAAATCGAATCTCTACGTAAAAAAATCGACTCTATGAAGAATCAAGAAAAAGAGATCGGTGAAGCAGTCATTTATGCCAAATCTCTTGTCATTGAAGCTCATGATAGGGCCGAAAAAGAAGCTAAAGAAGTGTTAGAAAAGGCACAAAAAGACTACTTGGATACGAGAGAATCTATTCTCGAAGAAATCGATACTCTGACCAAAAAACGGGCAGAGGCTGAGAGATTGTATAATTTACAAAAAGAAAAAATTAAAAATATTATCAGTCGAATTGATGATTTTCTAGAACTGGACGATATCGATGGTAAACCAAAAGATATCAAAAAAATTCAAGAATTGCGTAAAGAACTTGATAGACCAGAAGAAGTTGCTAAGGAGAAAGAAGAGGAGGTGCCTGAGAGAGAGAAAGTCCATCTCGAACAACCCCTTGCAAAAACAGGAACAGATAGTACCATCTCTGTCAGCTACATCACTTCACGTCGCGCAAAACCTAAAAAGAAAGACGAAGATAAGTTAGATGATGATAAGGGCAAGAGAATCAAACGTCTTTCAAGAATTAAACGAGATAACTTTTTGTAAGAGGATAATCAAATATGACAATTTATAACATCAATTTGGGGATTGGCTGGGCGAGTAGCGGTGTAGAATATGCGCAGATCTACCGTGCAAAATTGCTTCGTAGTGTGGGCTTAGAAGCGAAGTTCATCTTTATGGATTTTATATCTGCTGATAACATTGAACATTTGACAAAGAATATTGGCTTTGAAGATTCTGAGGTTATCTGGCTTTATCAGCATTTTACAGATGTCAAAATTGCACCGACGACCTATACGTTAGCGCAGGTCTTAGCGAGTTTCGATAAAGAGCCTCTCGAAATTATCCGCGACACCGATATGAAGACGATTCGACTAGTATTTGGTGATGGTGATTTTGTAACTTGTTATGCCTGTGATATGGATAAAGAGTTGATTGAACGCGCCGAAATTGTTTCGCGTGGTTGTTTGATTCAAAAAGAGTACTACACTTATACAAAGAATTTTGTTGAGTATTTTAGTCCGATGAATGGTCATGCGCAATTATATCAACGTACCTGGCTCAATGAAGATGGTAGTGTGGCCTATGAAGAAATCATCAATGAAGTCGATGGTAGACAGGAAACGCAAGTCTATCGTTTCCCAAATCATGTTTTCTATTCTAAGCAAGAGTTTGTCGCGCATTTTATGAGAAGTCTAGCTTTGACGGACAAAGATTTGTTGATCTTAGACCGAGAGACAGATATTGGTCAAGCTATCTTTGCTAATAAGGGCGATGCAAAGCTAGTCGTAATCGTTCATGCAGACCACTTTAGTGAAAATCCTGCTGAGAAAGACTATATTTTGTGGAATAACTATTATGAGTATCAGTTTGAACATGCCGAAGAAGTGGACTATATCATCAACTCGACCGATGCGCAAACGAACCTACTCAAAGAACAATTCGCTCAATATACAACCATCAAACCAAAGGAAATCTTGACTATTCCAGTGGGAAGTCTGGATCAATTGCGTCATCCAGAAGGCGAGCGCAAGCCGTTTGGATTGATTACAGCTTCGCGCCTAGCCAGTGAAAAGCATATCGATTGGTTGATTCACTCCGTAGCGAAGGCGCATGAGCAATTACCTGAAATCACTTTTGATATCTATGGTACGGGTGGCGAAAGAGCCATGTTGGAGCAGTTAATTCATGAGTTAAATGCAGAAGACTATATCCGTCTGATGGGGCATCACCACATGGCAGATGTGTATCGAAATTACTCTGCTTACCTGTCTGCCTCCACAAGTGAAGGGTTTGGTTTGACCTTGTTAGAGGCGGTTGGCTCTGGTCTGCCAATTATTGGTTTTGATGTACGTTATGGAAATCCAACCTTTATCCGTGATGGGGAAAATGGCTACTTGATTCCTGAGGCGCGTCCAGATGATCTGGATGCAATGACAACGGAATACGCAGAAAAGATTGTCCAGCTATTTACTCAACATTCCCAAGAAGATCTATCCCGTGTATCCTACGAGGTGGCAGAACCATATCTTGATGAACATATTGCCCAGCGTTGGTATGATCTTGTTCAATCTGCACAGCATCAGTAGGGATTCGAAAAGAAAGGCATAAACACTATGATTTGTTTATTTGAACGCTATGATCAAGCGAGTTTTGATTTACTACGTTCACTTAAGGCAGCTGGACTAGACTGCCCTGTTGTCGTGATCCGAGACGATGGTTACCTCGCACCTGATGTCGAGTCGCCTTACAGTTACTTTACTGGAGATGTGGCTTCAGAGGACGATCTACCTCTTTATTTTAACCTTGTTCCGAAACCTCATTTGTGGGAAATTCGCTCGAGCAATGTTAATGGTGAAATCTTGGATATGGGTAAGAAACGTGCCAATATCTTTTACCGTCAACCGACACACGAACGTCGCGTGCGTGCAGTCGAGTGGTTGGATGATCAAGGTCGTGTACGCGCTGCTGACATTTACAATCGCAAGGGACGTCTCTTTGCACAGATTACCTATGATGATGCTCAGCGTCCAACTCATACACGTTACTTTAATCAAGATAACGTGACGGTGATTATGGAAAATCATCTAACAGAGGATATTGTCCTAACTCTTGATGGAAAACGCCATATTTTCAATTCTAAGCAAGAATTTGTAATCTTTTACTTGCGATATCGTGGATATGATACAGATCGCATTATCTACAATTCTCTAGCAACACCATTTTTAGTAGCCGTTGGTCTGACTCCGAAAGAAGGACGAGCAGAGGATATTCTTTTCTGGCAGGAGCCAATTGGAGAGGAGTTGCCGGGTAACATGAAAGCGGCGATGCAGTTGCCTCATCGAAACATCCGTATCGCAGTACAGGATAAACAAGTTTATGATAAAATCCTCAAGCTTGCGACACCAAAAGAGAAGAGTTACTTCCGCAATGTCGGTTATCTCTATCAATACCATCGCCTCAATAATATGAATCCAGAAGCTTTGATTCTGACGAATAGTGACCAAATCGAGCAAATTGAACCACTTTTGACTCAATTACCAAATGTTCATTTCCATATTGGAGCGATTACTGAGATGTCAAGTCGTTTAATGGAATTAAATCGCTATCCGAATATTTCCCTCTACCCTAATATTCGTCCAGCTAAGGTGAATGAGCTCTTTGCTCGCTGCGACTTGTATCTGGATATCAATATCAGTGATGAAATTCTCAATGGTAGTCGAACAGCTTTTGAGAATAATATGCTGATTCTCAGTTTTGAGACGACTTGTCACAATCATCGTTTCGTTGCAGAAAGCCACATTTATCCGGTGGAAAATGTATCAGCCATGGTAGGTAAGATTCAGGGAGTTCTCTCTCTTCCGTCTGAAATGGAGGCTGCTCTTGCTAAGCAAAAACAGGCGGCGAATCAGGCTGATCTGGAAGCCTACAAGGCAATTTTATAAGCTAATAAGACAAGGGCTTGCTTTCGATGAAAGCAAGTTCCTTTCTATCAACAGAAAAGGAGGAGCACATGTCTAACAAGGACAATAGCATTTTACAAGAACATATACGAGAACAGCTAGATAATCGAAAGAAACCCCTAAAAAGGGAGAAGCAAGATTTTAGCATGATTGCCGTGCTGGGCGGAGTTCTCTTTCTCGTAACTCTTTTGGTCACACTACTCATGCAGTTGGGACGCTTTTTTTAGGAACTTTTCTGGATGGAGATGGTCTCTAGAAAAGATGAACCTTGATGATTTGCTCGTCAAGGTTTTTTTGTTTCTGTCTAAGTGAACTAGTGTGAAAGGGTGGGGGAAGGAAGAGATTTCGAAAGATAATAAAACGTTTTCAATTATTTGATCCTTGAAAGCGAATTTTAGGTAAAAATTAGGTGTTTTTATTTGTCATTTCGAGTATAATTGCTTGAAAAGGAGGAGCTGTTTTGATAGAATGGTAAATGGTATATACTAAATAAAAACGACTGGTATATTCCAGATGGAATCTGCTTTTTCTGAGTCAAAGGGATAAAAACTGAGACTGACTGCGGTTTGATTGTCTCTGGTTTTGAGAGGGTAGCGCAACTACGCTTTGTTAATGATCATGAGGTTAACAAAGGGTCGCATTTTGATGAAAAGAAAGGAAACAAATGTTTCGAAGTAAAAAGTTTAACAAAGATTTCGAGATCGTAGATGAGAAAAAGCGTTATAAGCTTTACAAGTCGGGTAAAAACTGGGTAAAAGCCTCAAACTCTCAATTGGATCTCTTCCGTATCGGTGGTATGGGCGAAGTTGTCTCTAGTACCCTGTCAGACACTGAAGAACTTGATCACGCACACCTTAGTTTTAACACGCTAGCGGGTATAGGGGGAATCCTGGCCGCGGGAGCTGCAGGATTTGTGATGACTCAAGAGCAAACTGTTTATGCGGATGAAACATCTGAGTATGCAGAAAAGGATAAAACAGTCATCGCAGCTGAACCAAAAGCAGCTGAAACAACTGAAACAAGTACTAACTCAATCATCGCTCAAGCGCAAACAGAAGTAAAGAAAGCTCAAGCAGAACAAGCATCTGCCTCAGCTTCTGTATCAGTCAGTCAATCTGTTGAGGCTCAAGCGAGTGCGAGTCAGTCAGCTTCAGTCAGTCAATCTGCCTCAGCAAGTCAGTCAGTATCAGTCAGTCGATCAGCATCTGCAAGTGCTTCAACATCAGCAAGTCAGTCAACTGCTCCAGCATCTGAGTCAGCGAGCCAATCAACATCAGCTCCTACATCAGCGTCAGCGAGCGCTCAAGCTTCAACTTCACTAGTTGAGAGCACTAGTGCAACGAGTGGATCAGAAGTACAAGCATCTGTCTCAACTTCTACATCAGCATCACTCAATGCCGATACCAAACCTGCAGCTAGCTTAGCATCAAGCAAACTCGGTGATGCTTTGTCTAGTGCAACTCAACTTAGTAGCCAAGCAGCAACGACAAGCAACAATATCGCAGCTGGTGTGATAGCGGATAAGAACCAAGCCCAAGGCAAGGATACAACCAAGCAAGCTGAGAAAAACCAAAAGGTAGACAATACTGTAGCGACTGCACCAAAGACAGGGTATTCTGGATTTAGAGCAAATCCGATCGATACTGGATCAAAAGAACCTTTCTTTCTAAATACCGATCCATATAGCATCAACTCTCCAGAAACAAGTGGTCGTTTAAATAGACAACGGGTCTTTCTGGGACGAGCAGGTGTTCCTTTCTCGGTAACATATTACATGCATAAGTCTCAATTTGATGCGGACGAATATCCTTACGGTTCATATAAGGATAGTGAGTTTGCAGGACTTTCTGCAAGAACAACTCTAGAGACTCGAAACTGGCAAGAAGCACAAGAGAAATATAATATTACCTCGGAAACAGGTCGTGTGGAAGTGGCTCCTGGACGTTATATTCCATATGTAACTTTCAAGAGTGATAATCCAAAAGCATTTAATAGTAGTGTCAATCTGGATGTGACCTTTGATGGACGTAGCTTTCCTCAAACCAGCATATTCATGAACCTTACTACTACTCAGTTTAAGGGACCTGCTGTAACGTATGATGCTGAGGGGAAAAAAGAAGCATTGGCTCCTCTTGCAAAATATAAAGTAGGCGATAGAGTTAATGAAACTTTATATTTCCATAATGATAAACAGTATAGATATGAGCAAGATGCTAAAAATTCTATGGTTTTGTACACTGGTAATGGTGGTACAACCAAATATAGTGGTTTGAGGTATGTTCCAGGGGTGGAAAGGCGTGCTGATTTTACCTATGTTCCAAAACTCACTATTACAGGGACGGTTTTAACTGAAAATCCTAATATGCTCGTCAGACATACTAATGGATCGGGAGGTAAGGATGCTGATTTCTTTACCTATCTAGGCCGTCCAGAAGAAGTTGTAACTGAGGCTGCGCAGGAGTCAATTATCAACAAGAGCAAAGACTCACTAATTCCTTCCCCTGAACCACTAGTTCCTGAGATTGAAGTCGGTAAACGAGTTAATGAAACTTTATATGTTCATGATGGTAATAACAAAGGAGATAAGTCTGTTGGTTCTTGGCAGAGTTCTTACCTTGCAGATCAAGCGGTTGAACTGATTCATGGCAAGAAAGAACTAGAAGCACTTGGATTAACAGTTACTACTAGAACCGATGAACCAGGGGCTGGTAAAACTGGTTATATCCCATCTATCCAAATTTCTGGGACGCCTACTGGAACAGGAACTGTAACACTTAAATATAAGATTACTGACGAAGCAGGACAGCTTAACTTTAAGGACATTCAAGTAAATATTAAAGAAAGCGGATCCCTTAGCCAATCAGTTTCAGCTTCTGTATCTGCAAGTCAAAGTGCTTCAGCATCTGTATCAGTAAGCATCAGTGCAAGCCAATCAGTATCAAGCTCAGCAAATGCTAGCCAAAGTGCATCAGCAAGCCAATCAGCCAGCGCATCCGTATCAGCTAGTCAAAGTGCTTCAACATCAGTAAGTGCGAGCCAAAGCGCATCAGCGTCAGTAAGTGCTAGTCAATCAGCCTCTGTATCAGCTAGCCAATCAGCTTCAGCGTCTGTATCTGCAAGTCAAAGTGCTTCCGCATCAGTGAGCGCAAGCATCAGTGCTTCAGCTTCAGCATCTAACAACCAGAACTCAGCTTCTATCTCAGCAAGCGCGAGCCAGTCTGCGTCAATTAGTGCGAGCCAAAGCGCATCAGCATCAGTAAGTGCTAGTCAATCAGCCTCTGTATCAGCTAGCCAAAGCGCATCAGCGTCTGTATCTGCAAGTCAAAGTACTTCCGCATCAGTGAGCGCAAGCATCAGTGCTTCAGCTTCAGCATCTAACAACCAGAACTCAGCGTCTATTTCAGCAAGCGCGAGCCAGTCTGCGTCAATTAGTGCTAGCCAATCAGCTTCAGCGTCTGTATCTGCAAGTCAAAGTACTTCAACCTCAGTGAGCGCAAGCATCAGTGCTTCAGCTTCAGCATCTAACAACCAGAACTCAGCGTCTATCTCAGTAAGCGCGAGCCACTCTGCATCAATTAGTGCGAGCCAAAGTGCTTCAGCATCAGTAAGTGCTAGTCACTCAGCCTCTGTATCAGCTAGCCAATCAGCTTCAGCTTCAGTATCTGCAAGTCAAAGTACTTCAGCATCAGTGAGCGCAAGCATCAGTGCTTCAGCTTCAGCATCTAACAACCAGAACTCAGCGTCTATCTCAGTAAGCGCGAGCCACTCTGCATCAATTAGCGCGAGCCACTCTGCATCAATTAGTGCGAGCCAAAGTGCTTCAGCATCAGTAAGTGCTAGTCACTCAGCCTCTGTATCAGCTAGCCAATCAGCTTCAGCTTCAGTATCTGCAAGTCAAAGTACTTCAGCATCAGTGAGCGCAAGCATCAGTGCTTCAGCTTCAGCATCTAACAACCAGAACTCAGCGTCTATCTCAGTAAGCGCGAGCCAGTCTGCATCAATTAGTGCGAGCCAAAGTGCTTCAGCATCAGTAAGTGCTAGTCACTCAGCCTCTGTATCAGCTAGCCAATCAGCTTCAGCTTCAGTATCTGCAAGTCAAAGTACTTCAGCATCAGTGAGCGCAAGCATCAGTGCTTCAGCTTCAGCATCTAACAACCAGAACTCAGCTTCTATCTCAGCAAGCGCGAGCCAGTCTGCGTCGATTAGTGCGAGCCAAAGTGCTTCAGCATCAGTAAGCGCAAGCCAAAGCACTTCAGCATCTATCTCAGCAAGCATCAGTGCTAGCCAATCAGCCTCTGTATCAGCTAGCCAATCAGCTTCAGCTTCAGTATCTGCAAGTCAAAGTACTTCAGCATCAGTAAGCGCAAGCATCAGTGCTTCAGCTTCAGCATCTAACAACCAGAACTCAGCTTCTATCTCAGCAAGCGCGAGCCAGTCTGCGTCGATTAGTGCGAGCCAAAGTACTTCAGCATCAGTGAGCGCAAGCATCAGTGCTTCAGCTTCAGCATCTAACAACCAGAACTCAGCTTCTATNTCAGNAAGCGCGAGCCAGTCTGCGTCAATTAGTGCGAGCCAAAGCGCTTCAGCATCAGTAAGTGCTAGTCACTCAGCATCTGTATCAGCTAGCCAATCAGCTTCAGCGTCTGTATCTGCAAGTCAAAGTACTTCAGCATCAGTAAGCGCAAGCCAAAGTGCCTCAGCTTCAGCATCTAACAACCAGAACTCAGCGTCTATCTCAGTAAGCGCGAGCCAGTCTGCGTCAATTAGTGCGAGCCAAAGCACTTCAGC